>JAGDXN010000048.1:5377-6272 GCA_023256455.1 Cuniculiplasma sp. | reverse complement strand
TTCCGAGACAATGAAGAGCTTTGTAAAAACAATGTCGAAAGGCCAGGTAACGCCCGCATGGATGAGCCAGATGGAGAATGAACTTGATAAGGCAATCCAGGAAAGCGAGAGGGTTGGAGACCTTTTTGGAGGCCTTTTAAATGATATAGGAACTGGCATACCTGAAAGCCTCAAGGATGAGAAGGAAAAGGATCCTGAAGTTGTTTCTAAAGACATTGATGACGTTGAAAAACGCCTCAGGGAGAGATTGAAGGATATAGAGAAAGGAGATCAGGAAGCCTGATACTCTTTTGAGGACAGGTATGAACATGGGCGAACAGGAAGAGAGAGAACTTATAATTGAAATTCAATCCATGCTAGACAGGGCAAAGTCACTGGAGGAATCAGATGTTCCCGAGGCAATGAAAATATATCTGGACATATCAAAGATCATTCTGGGAAGATCCTCAAGTATGGGTGTGGAAAGTAAGAAAAGATTTATGGAAATTGCAGAAAGGGCATTGGACAGAAGGGACTTTCTGTCGAAGAAGGAGGAATCCAGAGAAAAAACAACCGGAAATAAGGAAGTCGAAAAGACCGATTATTCCAAATATCTTAAGGCAGGGAAAAATATTGAATCCAATGGCTTTATTGTTGATCTTCATCCAACCATATATGAAACTACTTTTCAAGATATAGCGGGGCTGGAGGAGGTCAAAGAAATCATTGTGAGGCAAGTAATAAAGGCAAGGGAAAACCCGGAAATGGCCAAAAGATATGGAATAAACGGAAGGAATATCTTCCTGTTTGGCCCACCGGGAACGGGAAAAACAAGCATTGCCCAGGCAATATCCCACGAAATATCCTATCCGATGGTCACGGTAACCCCTTCATACATTCTCGCTAGCAGATTTGG
>JAGDXN010000048.1:2919-5367 GCA_023256455.1 Cuniculiplasma sp. | reverse complement strand
TTGGCGAATTTGAGAAAAATATACGAAGCCTTTTTGAGGAGGCACTTAAACATGCTCCCATAATCATATTCTTCGATGAGTTCGAATCCCTTGCCCCAAGGAGAACATCCATAAATTCATCCTATATGAAAAGAGGGGTTCCGGAAATGCTCAGACAGATGACAGATCTGAGGAAGAAGAATGATGGGCGTGTCATAATTATTGCTGCAACAAACAATCCCTGGGATGTGGATGAGGCAATGCTCAATCCAGAAAGATTTGACACCAGGATATTTATTCCACCTCCAGACAGTAAGTCGAGGGCAGAAATATTTCATATTTTCCTGAAGGATCTTGAGATTGAAGAGAATATGGATTTTGAGCAGCTGGGCCAGATTTCGGAAGGATTTTCTGCAGCTGATATTAAATATGTTTGCAGAACAGCCGCTGAGTATGCTTTTTCAAGGGCCGTGGAAATGAACGAGGTTAGCCCTGTAACGGCTGAGGATGTTATAAAAGCCTTGCAGGCATCCACACCTTCCATAACAGATTCACAGATGAAAAAATACCACGATTTTATGGAAAGGTATATCCAAAAAGTTTAGAGTTCAGTATCTGAACTTATTTTTCATAATTTATATTCAGAAATAATATATGTTTATGATTGAAATTAAGGATCTGAGAGCAGGCTTCTTTGGATCATCTAAGGTAAATGTTCTTAAGGGGATTAATTTTACATTGGATGGAGAAAAGGCAGTTATTGTTGGTCCAAACGGATCGGGCAAGACTGCAATGATTAGGGTAATTCTTGGAATGCTTCATATCAGATCCGGGGAGATCAGACTAAATCAAAGGGATCTCACTCATATAAAAAATATGGTCGAAATCTCAGCCAACCTTCCGGAGATATACAGAATGATGAATATACCCGCAAGGGAACTCATTTCACTTTATGCAGAATTGTACCATTCAGACAAACATGTTTTTCTTGAATTAATTGACGAGTTTGATCTTTCACATATACTTCATAAGAAGATGCATGCCATGAGCACAGGAGAACAGAAGATGTTCTGCAATATAATGGCCATAGGGTCAGGGGCGAAAACAATTCTTCTCGATGAGCCCTTTGAAAGCATTGACCAGGCAAGAAAAATGAAGCTTTTAGAGAAGCTGCTGGATTTCCAGGGCGAAATATTGCTCAATACCCACGAATTCCTTTCTGTTAAGAGGTTAAGTGGCTGGTCTCTTTACTTTATCCTCAATGGAAATCTCTATGGAAAGTTTTCAACAGAGGATTTGCAAAGGCTTTATTTCTCTTCAGGCAAAAGGGAAGATGCCATCAAAGTTATACACACAGATTTGGGGGATATTTCAATTACCCTTGATTCTGGCGATATCAAAATGTCGGATGCCTCTGGATTTGATATGGTTATGGAGATGATCCCATGATTGGAAAATACTATGCCAGGGCCATAATTACAAACAGAAATCTTCTCTTCTGGGGTGTCCTGTTTATGCTTTTCTGGCTAATTATGGGGGCATTCGCCTTCGGTTTCAAGCCAGAAACAAAGATATTCAATCTTGAGTACACATCCACATGGTTCGCTCTGATTGCCCTTTATTCAATTTCAACAATTGGCACAACAGTTGCATTTTCTCTTTATTATGGAAATTCCGCCATAGGTTATGCCTTCAAGTACACACATCTTACTCGATGGAACCTTACACTTTCCATTATTCTTGCGGTATCTCTCGGAGGAATACTTCTCGGTTCTTTCATGCTTTCCCTTTCGGTAATATTTTTTAGCCTCAAGGCGGGTTATATCATTCTTCCTGCACTGCCATACTATTCCATAATAGTAGAGATTGCAGGAGGCATCATCATGTTTCTCATTTCAGGATGTTTGCTCCTTCTTGTAAATAATCATTTCTCCCTTAAAAATATAAGTTTCATAAGTTTTGTGCCAACTATTCTCTCATACATATTCGGGTTTAACATGCTGAGTTCGGGTATTCCACCATTGCTGGCCATTTCAAATCCATTCTCAGAATTAATAGGACTGTTTTATTATTCCTATTCTGGAACCTATCCCTCATCAGTTCTATCCACAGGCTCAGGTCCCCATCTAAATCCAATATATCTTGGCGTTGGTTTAATATTATGGATAGTAATTCTTTTCATCCTGTTCGCTTGGATGATCTCAGGAATAAGGCCGGTTTCATCAGAGGAGGCACGGCAGATTTGAACAATGAGGATGGCATAAGGGAATACTTCAGAAAAATAGAATATAGTTCAATTCTATATTCACAATATGCCACAAGGAGAAGCTGGGGAACGTATTATGCAATCTGGTCTGTAGCTTTTTTAACATTCATTGTGGTCGTTCCAAAGATTAGTGCAGACAAATCATTGGGGATATATGCTGAATACATCTCAGTCATTTTGGATATGGCTGCCATCATAGCTGG
>JAGDXN010000048.1:0-2909 GCA_023256455.1 Cuniculiplasma sp. | reverse complement strand
TGGTAACTGGAACCGTAAAAAATTTCTATGACTGGAAAGGTAATAAGATGACAAAGAAAATTTTCATCCTGTCAATGCTTTCCGGTTTTATTTTTCTCCTTATATCCATTTTTTACACCACTGAAATTTCGCATAATGTTCAGGGCGGAATAAGTGAATTTCTGTATTTTCTTCTTTTCCTGCTCTCCCTCTATCTGGTCTATTCCGCAAGGGTTATGTTTATAAAGGTTCCCTTTGAGGCATGGATCGCAATCCTCTCCTATATGGCAGCATCCCTAGGTTCAATTGCAAGCATAGGGTTTGTTTTAAATTCATCTATTTCTAATTTTATTATAAAATCATTATGGACCGTTGTAACGGCTCTGTGGATATTTTCAGCAATGTATGCCTTTTACATGGCACCTGAGGAGATTGTTGAAAATGAATGATAAGAGCTCTGAAAGGAGTCTAGATGATATCATAAAAATGCTATCACAAAAATTAGGAGAACCTGTGATGAAATCCTCACAGCGCCTCCTCATAATAATTACCATTTGGTACAGCGGCAGGATGAGATTCCATGAGCTTCAGAGAACCCTGAATATGGGTAAGGGAAGCCTTAGCAACCATCTGGAAACTCTTTCCAGGAATGGATTGATAAAAACCAAAGATATAATTACCCTGAGAGGCCCGGGAAAGATGGTAGAACTTACAGAAGCCGGAAAGGATGGGGTAAGGGAATACATAGACCTTATGAAGATACTGTTCAATAGAAAATGAAGATTTGATAAAGGCTAAAATACAATATTTCCTCATAAATGTGGGAAAAAAATTTTCAAAAGGTAAAGAAAAGTTTATTAATACTCGTACACATTTATAAATGATATAATGGCAATAAAATTAAGAAAAAGTGAAGAGGACAAAAGATTCGAGACCAGGAGCAAAATAAGAAATTATAAATCACAGGTCGACAGGGATATTAAAAAACAGCAGCAATTGCTTGCACAGGCGATCAATAATGTAAAGAAGGCTGCGGCCATAAAGGACAGGAAGGGCATGCTCAACGCCGCACAAAATGCCACAAGAATAAAAAGTGCCATAGATTATCTAAAGAGCTTTTCCCTTTATCTTGATAATCTGGAGATAACCTTTGAATTTGTATACAATGAGCGGGAAATGAACAGGACACTTTCTGATGCCCACAACGAATTGGGAAAGAGAATGCTTACGGATGAACAGGCAAGAGAGATCGAGTCAAATATAATGGCCATAAACCAGAAGACAGAGGACCTGGAAAGAAGGCTTGAAGACCAGTTCTCCACACTTGGAGAATCCCTGAATGAATTTGCAACAAGGGGTGGGGAAGGTGCAGAGGATATAATTAAGAGCGTCACAGGGGAGAGTTCATCCTCAGCCATGGAGGGTACAGACCCAGGACAGAAAGAGATTGATGATCTTATAAGGAAAATTACGGGAGAAGGAGAAAAAGGAACCTGATTATTCATCCATCCTTCTCTTTACATTTCTCACAAGTTCTATGGCGCTGTCCACGTCGGCTTTGCTAACTTTTTCGATCCCCTTTAGAGATAGGGTGATAGCGAGGGCAGATATTTTATCGTTGAGGGATTTGTCGTTGGGAACATATCTTTTAAGTTCCTCCAGTGCGTTTACTACCTTTGAAGTTTTTCCGGATTCAATTTCAGAAATGAGTGTGTCCAGGGCTGTTGACCCTGTGCTTTCCTTCTTCCCTGAATTTTCTATTTTCTCCTTCTTTATTTCCTCCCTGATCGGTTTCTGAGGCTCATCGTTCTCCACTATGACTTCCACATCTATGGATGCTTTCCATCCGTTTTGTGTTGTACAGTTAATTGTGCCCTTCAGATGTCCGGATCTTTCGGGAATTATGTTTGCATCAATAAGTTTCATTTCGCCCGCTTTAAGTATATCGAAGTTGAGGGATGTTTCTCCCACTATGTCAAAGGAACCCTTAAGGCCAGTAAAATCAAGATTAAGGCCAGGAAGATCAACCACCGGTACAATTTCAATGTTCAGTGTCAACCCCTTTCCAACCTTCGGGTCCCCCTTTATACTTTTCCTTATGCTTTTTGTAATATATAGTGTGCTGTCATTCTTTGAATTAACAATCTCATACACGCAATCTGTGACGATATCATTAATTCTTGCCTTTTTGTCATTGTGTGGAAATTTGATCATATAGTCTGGAATTGAGAGTATTCCAATGTCTGCAATGGAATGATCTGTCTGAAGATTTACAAGGTAGTCGATGGATTCAACGTCCTTTGCTCTGGCACAGGAAAGTGCAATTATTCCCCTCACGTCAGGATCACTGCTTTTAAGACCCTCGAGGATCTCTGGCCTGTTTTCAATAAATATGTTTTCTCTGTAAGATGATGCATAATAAAGGAATTTCGCAGCATTTCTCCTTAAATCTGCATTTTCTGATGACATAGAATTTATGGCAGAAAATATAATGGGCATCATGGATTCCTTAAAACCATCCATGGCGTAGTCTGCAAGATCCTTCATGCCTGCTGCCATCTTTTCCGTATCCTGACTTTCAAGCATTTCTGTTATATTCTCCATTCTCACGTCTTTCTTTATACTTTTTATTTCGTTTTCAAATTTGGACTTCATTTCATTTAGATTTTGTCTGGATTTATCTGAAATTGCCCCCATTGATATGAGACCCCTGAGTACAATCAAAGTATTCTCCAGGCGAACCTCTCTTGAGTTATTTGAATCCAGGGTATTTTCACATATGGGTATGAGGAACTTTATGGAGTTTTTCGTTAGCATTGGCACATCTTTTCTTTTTAACATCCTGTTCAGTTCCTTTTTAGCCAGAAGGCAAGCTTCTGTTATATCTTGATTTTCCCTATTCTTAACCAATTATATCACTCCCTTTTCCT
>JAGDXN010000076.1:6164-6795 GCA_023256455.1 Cuniculiplasma sp. | reverse complement strand
AGATATGAAGTAAGAAACTTCTTTTCCACAGCAATAAATTCTGTTCTGTTTGTAGACGGTGAAGAAAGGGAGAGGTTTTCCTCTGGAAATATGTATCTTGAAGAGGTCAAGGAATTCAAAAAACTTGTTATGGGCCTTGAAAGCAGAATAGCCACGGGAAGGGATGGATATAATGTGGTCAGAGTCACTGAGGACGCACAAAAGTTTTTCTCCATGACAAGATAATTTTTAAAACCGTCATAACCTTATATATTTTTATATCATGGATTGACCATGGGTTTTCTTATTTCTGCAAGGGAAATGTTAGATCATATGGGCGACTTCATAATTTATGATTGCAGGTACAGGCTTACTGAACCAGAATGGGGAAGAGAACAGTATGAGAAAGGACACATCCCGGGGGCTTTCTTCTTTGATCTTAATAAGGATATGGCCTCTGATGTTGGTGCCCATGGTGGAAGGCATCCCCTCCCGGACATTGATGAGTTTGTCAGCAAACTTGAATCAACCGGTTTAAAAGATGGTGGAAAGGTAATATGCTATGATGATAATCTTTCCGGTGCCGCAAGAATGTGGTTTCTTTTAAAATACATAGGCTTTGACAGTGCTCTCATCCTTAATGGAGGAATTC
>JAGDXN010000076.1:2166-6154 GCA_023256455.1 Cuniculiplasma sp. | reverse complement strand
AGTGGGAACCGGGAGAGAAATCTGAATGGAAAGTTGCACATAAATCTAAGGGAAAACCTCGTTGTTGACCATGAATTTATACATGAAAACAGGGATAAAATGGAGATTGTGGACGCAAGGGAGGAATACCGATACAGGGGAGAAAGTGAGCCTATTGATAAAATAGCGGGAAGAATACCGGGTTCCATAAATGTACCATATATGAATCTCGTTGACGGCCCATATTTCAAAGATGTTGATGAAATAAAAAAATCATTCAGGGAAATAGATAAAACACCCGTACTTTACTGTGGTTCTGGCGTAACATCATGCATAAACTATTTTGCACTGGATATGCTTGGAATGCACCCACTGCTCTATGCGGGAAGTTATAGTGACTGGATATCCTATGAAGAGAATCCTGTTGAAAGGGATTAATGACGTAATAAAGGATTGAAAGAATATAAGTGAGAAGATAATCATGGATTATGTCTCAGAGTGAAGTCTACATAATTTCAGCTTCCCGAACACCCATAGGGAAGTTTGGAAAAGCTCTTAAGAATTACAGTGCAGCCGAGCTTGGGGGTATGGCCATTAAGGACGCGGTTTCAAGGGCAAACCTCGAACCGTCAAATGTTGAAGAGGTTCTTTATGGAAACGTTATACAGGCGGGAAATGGTCAGAATCTTGCAGGGCAATGTGCCAGGCTCGGTGGACTGCCTGACACTGTGACAAAGAATACAGTGAATGTTGTGTGCGCATCTGGTATGCTCGCAATGGAGAATGCCTCAAGAGAAATAATGCTTGGAGAAAAGGACATTATTGTTGCTGGGGGAACAGAAAGCATGAGCAGGACCCCCTATCTTCTTTCAAGCGCCTTCAGATGGGGTGTAAAAAACATGTTCAATGACAGTGAAAGACTTACAGATTCTCTCTATAACGATGGCCTGATGGATGCATTTTATGGGTATTCCATGGGATATTATGCTGACAAAACCGCATTAAAATACAATCTCACCAGAGAAAAGATTGACCAGTTCGCCCTTGAAAGCAATATAAGGGCGAAAAAGGCAACCGACAAGGGATTGTTTGCAAAGGAGATTGTTCCTGTCGGCGATATGAAGGAGGATGAGGGAATAAGGGTAACTGACATGGAGACCCTGGGAAAATTGAAACCAGCCTTTAATCCAGATGGGATACATACAGCAGGGAATTCCTCTCAGATATCTGACGGTGCATCCGCACTTGTTCTGGCATCTTCAAAGGCGGTGGAGGAATATGGACTTAAGCCCATTGGAAAGATCACTGGATTTGAATCTGCCTCCCTTGATCCAAGGGATTTTGTTGAGGCACCCATTCCTTCCACAAGAAGACTCCTGGAAAAAAGAGGCTGGAAGATTTCAGATTTTGATCTCGTGGAGCACAATGAGGCCTTTTCCGCAGCTTCCCTTATTGTAAGGGATGAACTGGGAGTTCCTGAAGACCATTTTAATATATATGGCGGTGCAATTGCTCTGGGCCATCCTTTGGGAAACAGCGGTTCAAGGATTGTTGTAACACTTCTGAATGCACTCAGGAACAATAGGATGGAAAAAGGCATTGCTACACTTTGCCATGGAGGCGGTGGCGGTCATACCATGACAGTGGAGGTGGTATCATGAAGGTTGGTGTTATCGGTGCGGGAACTATGGGAAGGGGCATAGGCCAGGTGTTTGCACAGGCCGGGCATAATGTGAGAATAATAGATGTGAGTCCAGATGCCCTCAATTTTGCAAGGAAAGACATGGCAAATTCACTGGAAAGGCTTGAAAAGAAGGGAAAAATTAAGGAAACGCCAGAAGAAATAATGAAAAGAATAGAGCTTCTGAATTCCGTAGAATCCCTTGGAGACATGGATATGGTCATAGAGGCTGTTTTTGAAAGGCTAAGCATTAAACAGGAAACCCTCAAATCAATCTCATCGGTGGTTAGAGATGATACAATCATAGGCTCAAACACATCGTCCATATCCATAGATGTGCTTTCAGGAAGTGTAAGGAACAGGGAAAGGTTTCTGGGCATACATTTCTTCAATCCTGTTCCAGTAATGTCTCTTGTGGAAATTGTTCCATCCCAGTCAACCTCAAGGGATGTTATTGAAAAATCCAGAGATATACTGGTATCAATTGGTAAAGATCCCGTATTTTCAAAGAATTTTCCCGGATTTATTTCCAACAGGATTCTGATGCCTCTCATAAGGGAGGCCATCCTGACCTATGAGCAGGGCATTGCGTCCCCTGCAGATATCGATAAAACATTCAGGCTTGGCATGAACCATCCGATGGGCCCACTGGAACTTGCAGACTTCATTGGCCTGGATGTGTGCTATGACATAATGGAAGTTTTATACAGGGATTTTGGAGAACCTTCATTCAAGCCCCCCATTACACTTAAGAACATGGTGGATAGTGGATATTTCGGGAGGAAGAGTGGAAAGGGCTTCTATGATTATGAGGTGAAAAAATGAACAATATAAAGGTGGAGAAAAAAGGAAGAGTAATCACAGTAATGATAGACAGGGAAAAATCAACCAACCCCCTGAACATTGAAACCCTTGAGGAAATTGAGGAGGCACTGAAGGACGAGAGGAAGATCGGAATAATATATGGGAATAACAGGGCATTCAGTGCAGGCGCAGACATAAACCTCTTTACACAGATGGATCCCCAGAAGGCCTATGACTTTGCAAGGAGAGGCCACGATGTAATGGACTTTATCCAGTCCAGAAAAATGCCAGTTATTGCAGCAATACATGGTTTCGCACTGGGTGGTGGTTTTGAACTGGCCCTATCCTGCGATTACCGGATAGCCCATCCTTCCACTGTATTTGGCCTCCCTGAGATTACCCTTGGAATCCTTCCAGGATTTGGGGGTACCCAGAGGTTGCTCAGAATCGTGGGTGAGACAAAGGCCTTTGAACTGGTGTCTAGAGGATTGAAATTCAACGCTGAAAAGGCCCTGTCAATGAATATAATAAATGAAATTCAGGAAGATTACCTTGGAAGAGCCAGAGAAATTGCCTCTGAATACGAATCCTTACCCTATGAGGCTCTGGCAAATATTAAGGAATTAATTAGAAAACCTGCAGATTCTGGGTTCGAGATGGAGAAGGAATATTTTGGAGATCTTTTCAGAACGGAAAACCAGAAGGAAGGTGCCAAAGCTTTTCTTGATAAGAGAAAGGCGAACTTCAATAAAAATATATAAATTTTTTACTTGAATGCTTAAGGCCGGTAAGGCTTAAACATAAGCCTGCATATTTATTAAAAAGCGTGGGATAATAAACAATGGCAGATGGAGAAAATAGTATGAAACAACTTCTTGACCAGTTTTATAGATCCGTGGGAGTTTGGAAAGAAAACTCTCCTGGAGAAATGGAAAGATTCATGGAGTTCATGGATGCTGTGGAAAAGCCATCCAAACTTAATACAAAGACGAAGGAACTCATTGCTGTTGCATTATCTGTGGCAGCTCATTGCCAGTGGTGTATTGCATTCCATACTCAGGGGGCTTTTAAGGCCGGGGCTTCAGAGGAGGAGATAAGGGAATCTGCATGGGTTGCAGTCCTTATGGGTGGAGGCCCAGGTCTGTCCTACATGCAGCTGGTTGAACAGGCAATAAATGAGTTTAAAATGTAATTCTTAAAAGGAGATTTTATATTTTCAGGCAATGATCAAAGGCTGATAAATTATACAGAATTCTTTATTGTATTAAATTACCTTTACATTGCTTGAAAGGCAACCCAAATCGCGAAAATCAATTTTAAGAGCCTGTTCTGAAGTCATTATATTCAATTTAGAATAGAGTGAAATGTACTTTTCGGCGCTGTCGGGAAAAACAGTGAGGATCTTTGACCCAGGGTAATTCATTGCAAACCTTCTGGCAGCCATATAATTTGCACCGGAGGAGAAACCTGCATATATGCCATAAACTTGAATGAGTTCCCTGACACCCTCAGCGGCATCCCTGT
>JAGDXN010000076.1:0-2156 GCA_023256455.1 Cuniculiplasma sp. | reverse complement strand
GTCGCTTACACTGTATAGGTCATCTATAACATCAAGATTGTCCATAATGAGTTTCTTATCTTTGGCTTTCCTGAAGTTTCTTATGCCCTGAATGTATGAATTCGAATCGGCCTGAACCATAACATTCACTGTATTTTTTCTCTCCTTGAAGAACCTGCTCAGACCCATAATTGAACCCCCTGTGCCCATGGCAATTGTGACGAAGTCCAGATTGCCATCATATCTTTTCAGTATCTCAGGTCCGGTTGTATAATAATGTGCCTTCCAATTCATATCATTTCCATGTTGGTGCAGGTTTACATATCTTGCACTTTCATTTATGGATTTTTCCACAGCCATATTAATAGCCTTCTCCGTGCTTGTAACATTTTTGTCCTCATTGGTTATGATAAGATCTGTTCCGGTCTGCCTCAACCTTTCAACAGTTTCCTTCATTGTGCCCGGAGGAATAATTATCTGAGACCTTATTCCCAGTGTACTGCAAACCTCCGCAATGGCAATTCCAGTATTTCCCGAAGTGCCTTCCACAAAGATCCTATTTTTATTTTCATCATCTTTTAACAGTTTTTCATAAATCATGAAAAATGCTGCCCTTGATTTTATGGATCCAGAGGGATTGAACCATTCCAATTTTGCCAGTATTTCTGATCCATTATCAAGTCCTATGGAAATTAGTGGGGTATTACCATAGCCCATAGCATAGAATTTTCTCTGGATCTCATCGCACATCTTATCTGTGCGCTGTGTAATCATATTTGGGGATTGGTTTTTGGGTTAAAACAGTTTTTAAGAAAATATTTAACGTGTGAACTTAGTTCAGTTATCTTCTTTACGGCGTGGGTTTCAGAATCATATACATTAAGTTTATCCCACCTCATTTACGTTAATACAAGCAAGACTTAACAGAAAAGGTATAATAACAATCCCTTCATTTCCACAGGATATAAATTGACAGATTATGATGAAGAGATCAGGAAAGGGTTTGAACTCCTTTCAAATGGCGAATATGAAGAGAGTCTGGAGTATTTTCTCAAAGCTATGGAGATAGATGCAGCAAGGCCTGACGCCTATTCACTTGCCTCTGAGGCACTTGTGGAGATGGGTGATATTGAGAAGGCAAAAAAACATGCGGAAAAAGCTTACAATCTTGACAGGGAGAGGCCTGAATTCGCACTGCAATATGCATCCATAATAATGGCCCTTGGGGACATGAAGCAGAGCCTGAATATGGTAAATGATGTCCTGAAGAATCACGATATGGTGGAGGCCCATTACATAAAGAGCAATATTTATGAAAACATGGGTGATGAAAAGAAGGCACTCATTGAGGCTGAGGCAGCTTACAAAATGGATAAGAATCCCGAATATGCACTGAATTTCTGCAGAATCATGGAGGAAGCTGGCAAAATAGAGGAAAGCATGAAAATACTGAAGGAGATGGTAAAGGCAGATCCGCAGAATCTGGAAGCGTTTTACATGTTGTTCAGAGACTCTCTTGCCATGAATAGAATAGGCGATGCTCTCAATTACATTATGGAGTGCATTGCCATAGATGACCAGCAGCCCGCATTTTTTTCAGATCTCGCATCCCTGCTTGATGAAATGGATGATGAGAAGCTTGCTGAAAAGTATTATGAAAAGGCAGTTGAAATATCCGGAGATGATGTGGAGCCAATGCTTGATCTGGCCGAATTCTATCTGGACAGGGAATATTACGACAGAGCAATGGAGATTATAGATTTAGTTAAAGAAAGCATAAAGAGCGATGAGGATATAGCACAAGCGATAAATGAAAAAGTAAATGAAGTAAGAAGGGAGTTAAATCTACTCAATGGCTTTAATGTATTAAAGTATAACACGAAAAGAAATGCAAGTGGCTGGCTCGTATTTAAGTGGTATCTTGATTTCAATAAGTTAAAAGAGCTTTATGAAACAGTTCATAAAACAGAGAATGCAATGAACAGTGTAATTACAAGCGATTGCAATGACTTCTTTATATGCGAAAATTGCTATGAAAACAACAAAGCAATAATACCATTTGATAAAGCCGTTGATTTAAATTTTAAATGTCCTGAATGTCATAGAAACCTAAAGCGTATTGATAAGGAAAACTTAATAAATTTGATAAGCAAATTAGAAATTAAATAAAGCGAGAT
>JAGDXN010000070.1:38859-43078 GCA_023256455.1 Cuniculiplasma sp. | reverse complement strand
TGAATCTGCAGGTACAGGATTTGCAGCCTCAATGGCCTTCATAAGGGGTATTATCAGCGATGACGGAAAACTTGGAAACTTTTTCCATGATTTTCTTGTTTCCATCTTTGACTTACTTTTGCCACTGTCAATCCTTGCAACAATTCTATTAATAATATTTGGTGTGCCAGATACAACCTATACAAGTATTGTAATACACCCATTCTTTGATAAATTTACCGTAAGTATTCCAGTGGACCCTGTTGCATCCCTTGAGGGAATTAAAAATATAGGCACAAACGGAGGTGGTTTCTATGGAGCCAATGCCGGGTATCCTTTCGAAAATCCATCATGGATAACAAACATAATTGAAGTTATATCTTTTACCATAATTCCCATAGGCTCCATTTTTGCCATAGGCCAGGTCCTTGATAACAGGAAGTTCTCAAGGATGCTCTTCGGAGTTATCATGACACTCTTTGCCTTCAGCGCCTTCCTTGCCTTTTTCGGCGAAATGGCCGGCGTGCCTTCCATATCCACCCTTGGCATAAATTTTGGAGGAAATTACATTGGAAAGGAAACGGCCATTGGAATATCACAGAGCGCAATCTTTGGCAGCGCAGCAACATTGACTTCAACTGGGGCAGCAAACGCAGCACTCATAGACTATACACCTGCAGGTATTCTGGGAGTTTTATTCCCACTTCTTCTCAATGACCCGCTGGGAGGAGTTGGCACAGGTGTGTTAAATATATTTTCCTATGTAATATTCACGGTTTTCCTGGTTTCCTTAATGGTCGGAAAACTGCCTGAACTTATGAGTCTGAAAATCAGTTCAAAGGAAATCAAATATTCAACATTCAGTCTGATAATACATCCGCTGATCATAATTGTGCCTCTTGGCTTCACCCTTCTATTTGGCCCGATTTTAATGCAAAGTTTTGTTAATACGAGACCTGACCAGATAACCGCCCTTCTCTATGAATACGCAACCTCGGCCTCAAACAATGGCTCTGAAATTGGAGGTTTTGCAACCAATAGTGTTTTCTTTAACCTTATGGACAGTGTCATTTTGCTTTTGGGGAGATACCCAATCATCGCTTTCCAGCTGATTGTGGCCGAATCCTTCTCCCATAAGAAGCCAAAGGTGCAGTATGGGATATCAGTGGACGTTGGCTCCTTCTGGTTCGGCTTTATGCTATTGTTTACAATGATAATTCTTGGGCTGATATCCTTCTTCCCCATACTTGCGGCTGGTCCATTACTGGCCTGGGGAAGAGCCTTTTCCCTTGCTCTGGGGGTGGTCAAATGAATCCGTATGTGACAGCTTCCATAAATGCATTAAAGCAGTTTGATCCGAGAAAACTTGTTAGAAATCCTGTAATGCTCATAACCGAGCTTGCACTCATAATTTCTCTGTACCTTCTTGCATTCCATTCTCAGTACAATCTATCCCTGAGTGGACAGTACATTGACTTTTACATATCTGTAATAATTTTACTTTTCCTCACCATATTCTTTTCAAATCTTGCTGAATCTCTTGCCGAGGGAAAAAGCAGAGATATAACTGCCACTCTCAGGAAGATGAAAAAGGATACTCTTGGAAGAGTGATTGAGGAAAATGGCGAAAGAATGGTCAATTCGACCGACCTGAGAAAGGGAATGATAGTTGAGGTAAGAAAGGACGAGATGGTCCCCACAGATGGGGAAATAGTTGAAGGAAGGGGTTATTTCAACGAATCATCCATAACCGGGGAATCAAAACCGGTGTTCAAAGTTCAGGGTGATAGCGTTACCGGTGCAACTGTTCTCATAGACAGCACAGTAAAAATAAGAATTACTGCCAATCCTGGGGAAACATTCCTGGATAAAATGATCGAACTTGTGGAGGGCTCCATAAGGGCAAAAACACCAAATGAAATTGCACTTTCAATCCTCCTTTCAGGCCTCACCCTTGTATTCCTCATAATAACATCCTCCGTATTTACCCTCGGATCCTACCTCGGGGCGAATGTAAATTTATTCATTCTTGTCGTTTTGCTTATATGTCTGATTCCGACTACCATAGGGGCGCTGCTTCCTGCCCTTGGAGTTGCTGCAATTAACAAGGTGAGTCAGTTCAATGTCATAGCTAAGAGCGGAAGGGCAGTTGAAAATGCAGGTGATATTGATACCATAATTCTGGACAAAACCGGTACCATAACCATTGGAGACAGGGAGGCAAATCAGGTCTATCCAAACAGGGACATAAGCGAAAAGGACCTCTTTAAGGCTGCCTATATTTCATCCTATTTCGATGAAACAAAGGAAGGCATCTCTGTTGTTAAAAAGGCACTTGAAAGATTCCCCGAGTTCAAAGAAATAGATATGAAACAATATGAATTTGTACCATTTTCACCCGATACAAAATATAGCGGAGTAAAAAAGGGTGACACATACATATACAAGGGGTCTCCAAAGGCCATATGGGAGATTGTGGGAAGCAAGGATAACTATGTGGATGCCCTTTGCGCCGAAATATCCTCAAGGGGAGGTACGGCCATGGTTGTTATCTCCAATGAGGGTGTTATTGGTGCGATTGAATTCAATGATGTCCTTAAACCATGGATAAGGGAGAGGATTGAGGCCCTTAAGGCGATGAACATAAAGCCCGTTATGTGTACAGGAGATAATGAATTAACTGCACAGTATATTGCCAGGGAGGCTTCCATAGATGAAGTTGTAGCCAACAGCAAGCCCAAAGACAAATACAACAAGGTGCAGGAGGAGAAGGAAAAGCAGAGGATGGTTGCAATGGTTGGCGACGGCACAAATGATGCTCCTGCACTGGCTCTTGCCGATGTGGGATTTGCAATGAACAGTGGAACTCAGGCCGCCAAGGATGCTGCAAACATGATAGATCTTGAAAACGATCCCACAAAACTGATGGATGTAATCTTCCTTGGAAAGCAGATTCTAATCACAAGGGGTTCACTCACCACCTTCAGCATAGCCAACGATATTTCAAAATATTTTGTGATTATTCCCGCAGTCTTCTTCATGTTCCCTCAGCTTTCATTCATAAATATTCTTGGCTTTACCGATCCACTTCTCGCTGTAACTTCTGCATTGATTTTTAACACATTCATCATACCACTGCTCATTCCCCTTGCAATCAGAGGTGTAAAGTTCAAGCCTTCTGGAATCAATGATCTTCTAAGAAGGAACATTATAGTTTATGGTATAGGTGGAGTTCTGCTGCCTTTCATTGCGATTGGGGCCATTTACTACATAATGATGGGGGCCGGTATACTATGGTAAATCTAAAAGAATTGGGAAAAATGGCAAAATCATCGGTTATAATAATGGTAATAGTTGTTCTACTGGTTGGGTTCGTAATCCCCTCTGTAACATCCTTAATTGCAGAAAATGTTGACCGGGGTTCTGCCAATGGAACGCAGATAAATATTGACGGAAAGGTATATGGGAGTTATCTACTGGCACAGGCATTCAACAGGAGTTATTTCTTCCAGCCCAGGCCTTCCGCCATAGACTTCAACCAGACCTCTTCAGGAGCGCCTGAATGCTCGCCCAATACCAATGCTTCATTGAACCAGACAATAGAGAACATAAATAAATTTGAAAAAATGAATCCCAATGTAACCTTAAGCCAGATTCCAGGTGAAATGGTAATGGACTCTGATTCAGGACTTGACCCAAACATACCTCTTTCAGGTGCGATGCTAGAAGAGCCAAGGGTAGTGGTTTCAATCGTGGATCTTGCAAAGAAGAATGGTGTTAATCTAAACCGGAACATAGTTAACAGAACAATTAATAATCTGATTAATCAGAGTAAAGAGCAGGATTTTCCAATTTTTGGATCATACTATGTGAACGTGATGTATCTGGATGTTGGCATTATAAATTTCCTGATGGAGAAGGGTATAATTAACCAGTCATCTCTTAATTAAAATTGAATCTATGGATATATCTTTCATTATTCTTTTGATATCAGAATTTATTCTTACGTTGGAATAGGAATCTGGTCTCAGTCCCATTATGATCAGATCGGCGGATGATGCATATACCCTGTTCATCACTGATTCCCTTAAGTTTTCACCATTGCCCTTTGTTATTTCATAATCAATATTCAATTCTTTCCATATTTCGTTGTTCATTATGGTTTTAAACCCATGCACCTTTTTTCTGTCAAAATCCCTCATATCACACAGGTTGAATTTAGCCTTCAGAACCTTTGCGA
>JAGDXN010000070.1:24809-38849 GCA_023256455.1 Cuniculiplasma sp. | reverse complement strand
AAGAGCTGCAAGATACACAGACTTCCTGGTGTTAAGTCTCTCGCTCATGGGGACAAATATATTTCTGTATGGATAGGAATCTCTTTTCAGAGATATGGCCGCAACGGTGTTTTTCGAATTTTTGATCACATAATCACCTATTGGGCCAAGCAGGGATGCAGATATTCCTGGCCTTGCCCTGCTACTCATCAAAACCAGATCGTAGTTCCTTGAATTAATTTCTGTTATTATACCCTCCTTTACGCTTCTTGAACTTTGAATTTTTGGAATAACATTGAGACCCTCGCTCTTTGCCTCCTTATACGCATTCATGATTATGGCAACCTTCTGGCTCCACGTTACTTCCTTAGTTTCTTCCTTTATGGTAAGTGCTGTAATTTGAGACCCCAGATTCCTGGCGAATTCTGTAGCGATTGTGAATGCCTTTTTGGAACTTTCGCCTCTAGCCATGGGGACAAGAATTTTATCAGTCCTTGCCAGATAGGAGGTCTGCTGATCTATCATAATTATGTAATACTTAACAGATAATAAAAACTTTTGTTTACATCCTTGGAGTGAATCTTTTTCCTATATAGTTAATGGTAATATTTCTGACGTATCAAGGAAAAGAAATTAGCGTATATCTAATGACAATCAATGACATATAAATTATATAATCATGTTAACAATTGCCCATGGTGCAATGCCTTATAATTAATGACGGTAGTGTTTATGGTTATAAAAATATGACACAAATAGCCAGATTTCCCGAGGACGAGGCCTTTGTGATAGACATGGATGCCCTGAATAAGTATCATTTCAATTTTAAACTTTACAACGAAATATCCAAATACATTGAGTTTACCCTAATGGCTTACCCATATAAGGAGAATGACCTCATAGATCTGATGATTTCAGGTGCCTCAAGAGTTGTGGTTAACAATAGTCTGAGCGATGAGATGCTCAAAAAATTCTTTGATATAACAGATGAACTTGTCATGAGGTGTGCAAGCCCCATGGACATAAGAAAATTCAATGAATTCGGCGGGAACATGTATCTAACATGCAGGGTATATGACCGTCCTGGCCTCTATTTTTACTATGGACCCTTTTACGAGCAGAGTGAAAAGATAGTATGGCTATCCAATTATCCCGACAGCCTGAAGTATGACTGCTGATACAAAATTAGGATGCCGGATTTCAGAAAACATAAAAATCCAATTCAGCATTATGCCTGTAATGAGAAGTCTGAAAACAACTGCAGGTGGAGTTTCCTTTGAAAACCCGCTTATACTTGCCTCAGGGATACTTGATGAAAATGGATATACAATTAAGAGGATTTTGGAGGAGGGATCAGGAGGTGCAGTAACAAAATCAATTGGCATGGAGGAAAGGGATGGATACATCCCACCCGTGGTTGTGGAGCATGAGAACTATATAATAAATGCAATGGGTCTTCCTAACCCGGGAATAGAAAATTTTGGGGAGGAGATCAAAATTGCCAGAACTGCTGGAAAACCCATTATTGGGAGCATTTATGCGGCAGATCCTGAAGGCTTTTTGAATCTTGCAGAAAAAATGGTGGATTATGGTGTCCAGGCTATAGAACTCAACCTTTCATGCCCCCATGTAAAGGGCTTTGGCACTGAGGTTGGAAGTGACCCGGTTCTTGTAAAGGAAATTGTCAAAACCTTGAAGGGCTCCATTGATATCCCCATATGGTCCAAACTTTCGCCCAATGTAACCAGTATTGTGGAGATAGGGAGTGCTGCATCTGACAGTGATGGAATTGTTTTGATAAATACTGTAAGGGCAATGGCCATAGACATCTATGCCAGAAAGCCTGTTCTTAAAAATACCTATGGTGGAATGTCTGGGAGTTCGATTAAGCCTGTTGGTATCAGGATGGTTTATGAAATTAAGAAAGAACTTGATCTGAATATAATAGGCGTTGGAGGGATTGAAAGTGCTGAGGATGCCATCGAATATATCATGGCAGGGGCCTCTGCAGTTCAGATCGGTACTGCAGTGTGGAAGTACGGGAGAAATATATTTTCCACCATAAACAGTGGAATTTCAAAATTTATGGAGGATAATGGATATGAAAATGTTTCTAAAATGTCCGGGGTGGCTGTTCAATGATCAATCATGTAACAATTGAGGAAAAGGTTCAGGAGACACCAACCGTATTCTCAATGTATTTTAAATGGGATATGAAGGTAATGCCCGGACAATTTGTCATGGTTTGGGTTCCAGGTTTCTCTGAGGTACCCATGTCTCTTTCTTCCACGGGAGAAAGGAAATGCCTGACGGTTAAGGTTTATGGAGAAACCACGGCAAGGCTTGCTGCCTTAAACACTGGAGACAGGATATATTTGAGAGGGCCCTATGGGAAACCATTCACTCTCACAGAGGGAAAAAAATTGCTCATTGGTGGCGGATCAGGAATGGCATCCATGAGACCCCTTATTGATGATAGGGCAACGGGAATAATAGCCTCAAGAAATGCTGATGAACTCCTGTTTGCCGATCATTTCAAAGAGGGACAGGCCATATGCGTAACTGAGGACGGGAGCAAGGGAATGAAGGGTCTTGCCCCTGATGCTCTTGACAAACTGAATCTTAAGGAGTTTGATGCCATATATGTATGCGGACCGGAAAGGATGATGTATGCTATTTTCCAGAAACTCAAAGGAAAGGACCTGAATGTGGAATTTTCCCTTGAGAGGTCCATGAAATGTGGGATTGGACTGTGCGATTCCTGCTCCATTGATGGATTTCAGGTGTGCAGAGACGGACCCACTTTCCATATAAAAGCCCTTGAAGAAAGCAGGGAATTTGGAAAGACAAAACTTCTATCTTCAGGTAAGAGGGTATATTTTTAGTGATACTATGTTAATTACGGAAATATTCGAAAGCCTTCAGGGTGAAGGACCCTTAACAGGAATACCAATGATCTTTGTCAGGACCAATCTTTGCAATCGCAGGTGTAAATGGTGCGATACGACCTATTCCTTCGCTGATGGAAAGGAAATGGATCTGGAGGAAATTGTAAACATAGGGAAGAGTTTCTGGGGGGAGTGGATTTGCCTTACAGGAGGTGAACCCCTCCTCCAGAGGGATTCCCCCGATTTTGTGCGATCCATGGGATCCTATGGGAAAAAGGTGTTGATCGAAACTGGAGGTTCTCTTGATATTTCAAAATTCACTGAGATGGATAATACAGTAATAGACATGGATTTCAAGCCGCCTTCATCGGGTGAAACAGGAAGAATGCTTGAGACAAACCTAAAATTTCTTAGAGACAGGGATTATGTTAAGATTGTAATACAAAACGATGAAGATTTCAAATTTTTTGAAATTTTTTATGAAAAATATGGGAAGAAAATAAAAATTGTCGTTCAGCCAGCATGGGGTCAGGACCCGAAATGGATAGCAGAGAAAATTTTGAAGGGAAAATATGAGGTAAGATTAATGCTCCAGGAGCACAAATATATATGGGGAGACGTGAGGGGTGTATGATGGATAATGGAACATTTTCCGGCAACTTCTACAGAAATGGCAACTTTGAGGAACTGACTGTTCATGTTGAAAATGGAATCATCAAGGAAATAAGAAAGTTCAGGAAGGGTGAAAGGACAATTAATCTTGAGGGTGCGGTTCTTCCCGGCTTTACTGATATTCATGTACATTTCAGGGATCCGGGAGAAACGGATAAGGAGGATTTTATAACAGGAAGCATGGCTGCCGCCTTTGGAGGGACAACAACTGTTTTTGACATGCCAAACAATGCTGTACCCATAACGGACTATGAAAGGTTTGAGAATAAAAAATCTGTAATTAAGGGAAGAAGTTTTGTGGATTATGGCCTTTATTCCATGTATAACGGTAAAAATGGCACCATCATATCTGAGGAAAGCGCTGCAATAAAGATATATATGGGGGGAAGCACAAACTCCTCAGGTGCAAAGATCGATTATGAAAAGGATGAATTTTTAAAGAACTGGAAGAGAAATATTGTTTTTCATGGTGAACTTGAGGAGTGCCTGAAGGAGAATATGGTTGATGATGTGGAAAACCTCAGAATGCATAACGATTCGAGGCCATCCCGCTGTGAGAAAGAGGCAATGCGACAGGTAATGAAGGTTGAAAACAAAAATAAAATTGTGGCCCATTTAAGCGATTACAACAATATTAATGAGAGAGATAATTTCACCCTTCTTGAAATGACTCCCCATCACATGCTGCTCAACTATTCCATGAAACTTGGAGCATTGGGCAAGGTAAATCCACCCATAAGATCGAAGGAAATAATGGCAGGAAACTTCCAGGCATATATGGATGGGAAACTGGATATACTTTCCTCTGACCATGCACCCCATACGGAATATGATAAGGAGGAGTTTTCCTCTGCCAAATCGGGTATTCCCGGGGTAGAGACCAGGGTTCCCCTGATGCTTGCCCTTGTTGCTGAGAAGATAGTCCCCCTGAATGTGCTGGTAAAGACAGCAGCAGAGAAGCCTGCAGAAAAGTTTGGGTTGAAGAAGGGAAAGATTGAAACAGGATATATTGCAGATTTTGTTTGCGTAAAATTTTCAAATGCTGTAAAAATAAACGAGGAGAGATTGCATTCAAAAAACCCTGCGACCCCATTTAATGGGTTTAGGGCAATTTTCCCTGACAGGGTAATTCTGAGGGGAAATGACATAATCAGTGGAAAGGAGATTATAGATGACAGGACTGGATCCTATATTTCATCAGATAAATGAAAAATGATGAAGAATATCCAGAAGGCCATCTCCATAGTATTTTTCTGATACAAAACCTGATATTTCCTTGAGTCTGGGATTTGAGTTGGCAGGACATCCGGTAAACCCGGCTTCCTTAAACATGGTTATGTCATTTTCACCGTCACCACAGGCGTAAACGTTTTCCTTATCAACGCCATAAATTTCCATAATCTTTCTGACGGCAAAGCCCTTATTCTGGCCCCGGTTCATAATGTGCTTTGCAAAACCACTATCCTCAATCTTGACATCAAATTCCCTTTCATATGATGAAAAATCATGATTGCCGTCAAGAATGAAGGAAACTGATGTTTCCCTCCATCTGTTTGTGATGAATTCAATGGCACCCATTTCCCTGTGTATTTTTTCAAAAGCTTTCCTTGTAATTTCAGGCTCAAAAAATTTTTGAATAATCCCATTATGGAGCAGAATTCCCCCATTTTCTGCAAACAGAGTCTCCCCAACGCCAATAATTCCCCTTATACCGTACATTACAGGCAAAACATTGCCGCTCACAAGTACTGTTATTACATCAGGCCTTTGCTTCTTGATTTTTCTCAGGGCCTCCATTGTTTCTACCCTTATGGATCTGTCGCTTTCAGTCACAGTACCATCAATATCCAGAACAAGAAGATTTTTCATGACTGGGCAAACAATAATAGCATGAAATTTATACCATTCTGTTGAGGCAAAAGAAAGAAATCAGGAATATGGCCCTTGACAGGGTCCTTTATTTATACAATTCCCTTGAGAATTCCAGTGGGTCGGATGAAACCATAAGGATTGATCTGATTGAAAGAATTGGAAGAAGGGCCGATCTTACTCTGCCATCTCATATAAAGAGGGCATACTGTCACAGTTGCAAGAGGCTATACAGGGAAAATGCCCGGGTAAGGCTTAAGGACGGCTTGATAAAAATTACATGCCCCTATTGTGGGGATATTAGAAGAATTAAATACCGTCGCTGACGGTTTCAATATGGAAAAGAACCTTAAATCCTTCAAGTGTTGCGTGAATCTTATCCGCAAACCAGAGGGAATCTTCTTCTGTTGCATTGTTTCCCCACTCGTACACCATATCGTGCTCGCCCATTATCGGCCTGAAACCCAGTGACCTAAGCCTCATGATTATCTCAGAAGGCTTTGCACCTTCACTTGAAAAGGTCACGTTTAGGTATGTCTTCATCATGCTATCGTCAGGAGATTGGACTAATCTATTTATTTTTTTTCAAATTGACTCCATAAAAAAAGGCAGAATATTTAAATCATGAAATCAGTCATTGAAAAATTAACTAAATAAAAAATTGTGCCACATAATTTAGAAATTGTTAGAGATCAATTTCTCATATACTTTATATAGGCAAGCAGGAAGATTAGGATGGCCATAACGCTTATAAATAGGGAAACCTCCAGCAGAAGTACGGTATTTGAGCCACGGGGCGATACCGAAAGTACTATTTCTGAAAATTTCTGGCTTACGTTAAAGTTTCCCGAACTTTTGTTTACAACATATCTATATGGAACCTGTACCGTGTAATGATATGTTCCTGATGGAAGTGAAAGGTTAAGGGTGTTTCCAAGAGAGTTATATGTTCTGTCATTAATAGCAACGGAGAAGTTGTAATTATCAGGAAGGCCTTTCATGACAAAAAGCACATTTCCCGATGAAATTGTCTGAGAAGATTCAACCTGTTTATCCTGAACTCCTGAAACAGGTGAAAGGATCAGCATTAAAACTGCTGAAATCACAATTAATGTTGAGAACTGGACCAATTTGCTCATGATTCATAATTGCAAATATAAATATAAAAAAATGTTTTAGCAATTTTTACAAAATTACCTTTTAACACTCATTTCTAAGAGAAATAAATTTCATCATATCTTCTCACACAACACAAATTCTTCCCTTATTTTGAAAATGTAAGCGTAATGTTTTCCTGTCAATCCAGTTTCCAGATTGTTCTTTTCCCCATAATAATCTGGAGAATCATATTTAAGATATATTTTCCCGAATTTGCTCCCTTTAAGGAATTTTCTGATATTTTCATAATCCCCAGATTTGACAACCCTGAAATATTCACCCATTGAATCAGCAATGCTCTCTTCGGCGGTAAAAATGGACTTTCTCTTTTCTCTCTGTACAGGCTTCATTCCTTTGCCCATGCAATATTGATTTTCAAGGTGGGAATAGAAGAGTGACGGATCAGGGACAAATAGGATTTTTGACTAATTTCCCTCCCCATATTCTTCCTTATCCACCTTTGACGAACTGAAACTTAAACCCGATGGGAGCATTACGGCCGAATATTTCCTCTCCGAACCACTGTAACTTGTAAGCCTCTGCAGTGCGCCATTCATAGAAAGATATTCAAGTTCGCCGGTCAATCTTGAAAGCTTATCCTGCCTTATCATTGGTGGAAGATCAAAGACGAAATTTTCCACAACACCTGAAAAATACTCCACAATGTCCAGAGGATTGGGGCTAAGCTCCTCAAGAAACCTTTCTTCCGATGTTTTTCCTCGCAGAGGATCGCTGAAAACCGTATCGTATTTTCCATCCACATCACTTAATTGGAAGATATCCCCATGAATAAAATTTGCATTACTGCCATAGGCCATGGCATTTAATTGTGCCATGTAAACCCTTTCCATGTTCAGATCAACACCTGTTACCTTTGAATTTGTGGAAAAGAAAATGGATTGCATTCCCGCTCCGGAACCTGCATCCAGTATTTTTCTCCCCCTGAGTTTTTCAGACCTGTAAATTGCTGGAATTTCTGGCGTGGAATAGGAGGCCGAATAGGCATCCATCCACAACTGATCATATTTTGAAAACTTCCTCCTTACCTTTATTCTGGATTTTGCGAATTCAATCATTTCCCCCAGATATTTTGTTTTTCTGAAGGAACTCCTGATTTTTTCATTATCGTATCCTTTTTCCATCATTTCCATTATTTTTCCAATGTGTTCATTCGATTCCTTATGGAATTTCTTATCATCTTTCAACTTTAACAAAAATTCTTCTCTGGACAATTTCTTCCATTGACAATTGCTTGAAACTAAATCTAATTTTTCTATGGGAATAAAATCGCTCTAAATTATTTTTAATTACTATGAAGAAAAACAAAAGAAAATCCACATACGTTGAGGAAAAAGAAAGTAAAAACTTAATTGCTCATTCTCAATACCGTATATAAACGATGATATAGTGAGGAGGATTATGTGTTAGTTTCTGATTTGAAGGTAATAATGTGGGATTTCAGAACGGGCGACAACTCACTTGAGAAAGTGTTGAAAATCTATGACGAGGACCTTCAGGCCAAGCTTTCTTCTAAGGGCGTTGAAAAGAGGATCATTCTGAGAACCTGTAACAGACTTGAAATATATTATGACTCAGATGTTATTTTTGATGATGACATCTTCCCGGGATCAAAATTTTTAAGGGGAGAGGATGCAATCAGACACATACTCCGTGTTTCTGCAGGCCTCGAGTCCATGTCTGTGGGAGAAAATGAAATATTAAGGCAGATTAAGGAGGCAATGGAACAGGCAATAAAGGAAGGGAGAAGTAACAAGTTCCTTTCCATGGTGTTCCACAGGGCGATTAAACTTGGAAAGGAGATAAGGGAGAAAACAGAGATATCTCATGGAAAGGTTTCCATTCCGTCCATAATGATCGACCAGATATCCAAGAGGGGACTCATTAATTCGAAACGAATAGGAATCATAGGAACAGGAAAGATGGCCGCAACAATTGTCAAGTATTTGAAAAAGGAGGAAAATCCCATTGTAACTATCTATGGAAGGAATGAAGATGCAGGTAAGGAACTTGCCGATCTGTTTGAGGTAAATTTCAGGAAAACCCTTGATATACCAACAATAATAGAGGAATGTGATGTTATAATAACTGCGACCACATCCAAAACGATCCTTATTGAAAAGGGTGAAATTGAAAAGATTAATAAGAAAATGCTTCTTGTGGATATTTCCAACCCAAAGAATATAGATGAAAATTTCATTAATCCTTCTGTAGAACTGCTAAACCTTGAAATGGCCAACCAAATCATGGAAGAAAACAGGAAGAGGAAGGAAAAAGATATAGTGCTGGCAGAGGAAATTATAAGAAAGGAAATGGACAAGATATATACAAAAATAGCAGAAGGGGAGATCGAGGGCTACATTTCTGAAATCTACGGAAGGGCAAGATCCATCATGGAAGATGAGATAGTGAAATATAATGCAGCCATCGCAGCTGGAAAGGACCCTTCTGAAACACTTATTGTTATGGGAAATTCCTTCATCAATAAGATTCTTGCACCTCAAACCCTTGCCCTGAAAAGAATGATCAGAGAAGGCAAAACTGAGAGTGTAAGGGATTTCCTTGATTCCGCCTCAGATTTCAGCGACGATGAATCTGATCAGAAAGATTTTTCCTTTGAAGATCCAAAAGAAAGCCGAAATCGACAAGACCAAAATCATCAGTTATCCCAAATGCCCTGAACTTCCTATCCTTCATATTTTTTAAGGAAGGGGTGAAATGATCGTCGCTGAGAAGGGATTGGGTAATATCAGTTCCAGAAGAAAAGAAACTCATTGCCGGCGTTATAATGATATGTTCCTCCGGACCATAAACGAAGGCCGGAAGCTTGAATATTCCACCAACCCTGTCTCTGAGAACGATTGAAGGGTGCTCATGCCCAAGTATGGTAATTTTTTTAATTCCCATGTCTCTGTCTCCGTGATAAATATAGTATCTCTCATCCTCATACACATCCAGCCCTGTTATGTTTCTCTTGCTCAGTATGGTCTGCAGGAAATTATCATGGTTTCCCCTTATAAAAACAAGATCTGTTTGATCTGAGAAACGATCTATAAAATGAATTACATCATCCCATTCCTGTGATAAATTTCTCTTAAATTCCTGCTTGAAGTCTCCATTAATGAAAATATGTTCAGGAGAGTATCTGTCAAGGATTTTATCTACTATTTTCTCCACATGATCTCTCTGAAGCTTTGGGAGGAAAAGCCCATTGAGATTCATCTCCTCCTCAAAACCAAGGTGCAGATCAGAAATCACAGCTGCTGATATGTCCGCAAGGTATACGCAATAAAGATCAGTGATGTATACATTCCTTTCAATTTCAATCTCTTTCAATAATCACATAATGAAAAACAGGATTAAAAGGTGTGTACTGCAGAATAAAGAAAGTATTTAAATGAAAAAAATCTAACAGATTGTGGAATTAAGCGAAGCTGAATCAAATATTTTGAAAATACTGGAGAATGGTTCAGAAATAGAGGAGAATCAGATACTCAAAGAAGGTGAAACTCCTGAGGCGGTAAGAAGTGCAGTTTCATGGCTGGAAAAGAAGGGCCTGATCGAAATTAAATTCAAAGAAAATTATGAAATAGTTCCCGGTGAAGATGCAGGCAGATTTTCAAAGGCAGGCCTTCCCGAAATGAGAATATTTGAAATGCTCATGGAAAGGAAGGAATTGAAAATAGAAGAGATCATGGATGCCCTTGGAGAAAAGGACGGAAAAATTGCAATGGCCCAGCTGGCAAAGCTTGGTCTGAGACCGTCTGATGGAAAGCTGAAATGGGTAAATGATGAAAAGATTTATGAAAAACTTAAGGAGAGACAAAATATCTTAAAGGCAATTTCTGAAGGAAAAGAAATTGCGGGGGAAAACAAAGGGGAGATTGAAAACATCCTGAAAAGGCCGGGATTGATCGAGAAAAAAATTAAAAGAATAAGGATTCTTAAAATAAATGAAATGGGCCTTCAGGCCCTTAAGGAACTGAATGAGGAAAAGACCATTGGGGAACTCACTCCGGAATTGATATCCAGTGGGGCATATAAGAATTTCAAATTCAGATCCTATGATCTCAATCTGCCGGGTGAGAGGAAGGAGAGATCCGGTTACCATCCCTTAAATGTACTGATTGAGGAGATCAGGCAGATATTTGCTTCAATGGGCTTTCAGGAAATAAGGGATCAATATGTGGAGTACACAGGATGGAACATGGATGCCCTTTTCATACCGCAGAATCACCCTGCAAGGGATATGCAGGACACATTTTACCTTGAAACCGGGGAAGAAAAAATCCGGGATGAATATTTGAAACTGTTTGAAAGAGCTGGAAAGATACATAAAAATGGAACCCAGGGATATACAGGCTGGGGATTTGACTGGTCCATAGATGAGGCTAAGAAGAAGGTTTTGAGGACACATACAACCGCAAGTACCATGAGGGCCCTGTGGAAAGAACCTGGTGTTGAAAAGGCTGTGTTTTCCGTGGACCGTGTTTTCAGGCATGAAAGCGTTGACTGGAAACACCTGGCTGAGTTTCATCAGGTAGAAGGAGCAATATACAGCAAAAACGCAAATCTTCAAACACTCAAATGGCTATTGAGAAAATTTTACGGTTCCCTCGGATTTGACAGCATAGAACTTGTACCATCCTATTATCCATATACCGAACCAAGCATGGATGTGGTTGTTAAAATAGATGGTAGAGAGGTGGAAATGGGCGGATCGGGAGTGATAAGGGGAGAAGTGAGGGAAATACTTGGACTGAAATATCCCGTAATAGCATGGGGGCTTGGACTTGAAAGACTTGCAATGCTTTACAGCGACCTTAAGGATATAAGGGGAATTTACAACAGTGACCTGGAATGGCTCAGGAATTACAGGATCAGGGTATGATCAGAATCTTTCCCTGACCCATTTCACTGATTCCCTGTATTTTTTCTCAATTTCATCCTGAATTTTAAAATCCTTTTTCACAAATTTTCCTTTTATTATTACATCCCGGATGGCCGATGGACTCATGCTATATACAAGATCATTTATAAAATCAGAACTCCTGGCCATATTCAATGAATAGTTGTTTCCATCAATTGTGAGGAGATCGGCAGGTGCACCCACCTTAATTTTACCGAGATCCTTCATGCCCGTACTTTTTCCTCCGGATTCCGTAAGCATATGAAAAATATGCCTTGAGGTGAGAACCGATGCATCCCATCTTGAATTCTTTATGGCCAGGGACCCATGTTTAGCTGTTTCAAGTAAATTAAGAGAATTGTTGCTTCCATTGCTGTCTGTACCCAGACCTATATTTGCTCCTGATTCCATAAGTTCAGGGATTGCAGGAACCCCTCCAACCCCCAGCTTGTGGTTGCTCACAGAGTTCCATGAAACATTTCCTCTCACCTTTCCGATTTTCTCAATCTCCTCCTTTGTAAGCCACACGCAATGGGCCATATTTGTCCTGTTATCTATTAAATTGTGATCCAGGAGATCCAGAGCAGGCCTTTTTCCATGCTCATCCATGTAATCATAGACCTCCTTTCTGGTTTCTGCAAGATGCATATGCAGGACAGTATTGTATCTCCTTGAAATATCCACGGCTAAGGACATATTGTCCATTGAAGCCACATACACGCCCTGAATTCCAATGGATGGATTTACATATCCATCCTTATTTCCTGAAAACTCCTTAATAAAGTTCTCTGCATTATCCAGTGGATTTCCCTTTTGTGTTGTCTTATCTGGGTCAAGGGTTACCCATGAAAGGAATGCCCTTATGCCCATATCCCTTGCAGCCATGGCTATAATATTTTCGGAATAGTAGAGATCCATGAAGGATGTTACCCCATTCATTATGAGTTCGTATATGCCAATTATGGAACTGTGGTATATGTCATCATCCGTTCTGTCTCTGTCCAGATCAAAGGTTTTAATCAGAAAATGCTCCAGATCCATGTCATCCAGAAGCCCTCTAAATCTGGACATTGCAATATGGGTGTGGGTATTTACCAGACCTGGAATCACAAATATTTCTGATCTTTTTTCACTGTCCTTCTCCCTTATGCTTTCTATTACACCATTTTTAATGGAAATGTCTCCAAATTTAAATGAACCTGTGGAACTGTCATAAAAATTTACCGATTCGAGGCTTATATGGTCTTCATTCATACTATTCCATATCTCCGATTTCATAATTATCCTTTTTATTTCCATGTCTTGCAATGACAACTGTGCCAATTAGGAATAGGGCCATCAGTAATATGCCATAATAGGTAAAGGAAAGCTTTCCAAGAAGCAATGTAACTGCCAGTGCTATTATGGAACCGTAAAATATTGGATAGGCCATGTTTTCCAGGGGCTGCCTGTTAATCTCCTGGTTCTGGAGATAGAGCCTTGCGATTAAACCAATGATCGATACCATGAAGGTTACTGTGAGAAGATTCTCTATGAATGGGGACGGCCTGATCAGAAGGGTAATAAACTCATGCCCCTGAGATGCTAGAAGATAAAGATTGTAGAAAATCAAATAACCAGTGATGTTGTAAGAATAAAAGAATGCATTACTGGAAAGAGAATCATGAAAGAGTGTAACAAGATAGAGCGCTGTTATGAAATATATGGTTGATGTGGATGAAGCAATGAGATATCCAATGGTTCCCTGGGGTGTTTTTGCCATCATTCCCTCAACAATGAAGGGAAAGGCCACGGCCGATGAAATTGTATAGGAAATGACAGTGAGATTCTGAGAAGAAAAATCCACGTGAAAATAGTGTGATAGAAAGAATGAAACCCTGAAAATCAGTATAAGTTCACTCAAAAGAACATAGGAAAGGATAATTATAATGCCCAATGGGTATATAAGTCTCCTGATTCTGGTTGGAGAAATATACTTCAATACAGGCAATATGAAAAAAATATACCACAAATAATCCCAGTAATGATATTCCTTTGGGAGATCATATACGAACATGCTTATGGACGGCAGCATGATCAAGAAGTTTGTAATAAAAATGTAAATTTCATCCTTTTTCATTACGCACCCCTGTTTTCATTCCTTCCAGATATGTAATCGGACAAAGTTGTTGCAAGGAGTTTTTCCTTATATACATCCCTTGCAACTATGCCGAATGATCTGAATGTCTTTACGCTTATATCTATGGCCTTCCTCTCAAATTTAATTAGAGATACTTCATATTCCCTCAGCACCATGGAATCAGGAGTCTCGTAAAATCCCTGTGGATCTATAATATAATAGTATTCCTGCCTGTCAGATTTCAGGTACCTCTTATCCTCACTGCCCTTGAATTTTCCGTACCCTGGTGAGGCATATACCATTATGAGTGCGTTCTTCTTCACCCTGTCTTTTATATATTTATTAACTTCATCTATTGCAAATGTGCCTGATGGCCTTATTTCAGATACTTTCTTCTGCAACTTTTCAATTGAATCCTTTCTTGAGGT
>JAGDXN010000070.1:20380-24799 GCA_023256455.1 Cuniculiplasma sp. | reverse complement strand
CTTGAGGTTGGTTCTATATATACCTGGTGATCTGACGAAAACAGTATGAAACCAACCCTGTCTTGATTTTTAAGAATGATGTTTGCCGTATTCATTGTTGTGGATACCAGGAAATCGTAAAGTCTTGAAGACCCATACCCTATATTGCTGCCTTCACTGTAATCCAGTGCAATTATGACATCTATGTGCCTCTCCTCTTCCCATTCCTTAACGAAGAGATCGTCGTTTCCGTATATATTATAACGATTCCATGCGACGTGCCTCATATCATCCGAATCATTATACTGCCTGATTCCAAAGAAATCGTAACCCTGACCGGCCTTCCTGGATATGTGGAGGCCAGTGGTGAATCTAAGATTGCTGACCCTTTCGCTTCTCTGTGTGAATACATCCTTTGTGGAAGGGGCAACCTTTGCAACGTCAATCTTCTTGGAGTAAAATTCTATAAAAGCGAGACCAAGGCCGTCATTTGCTATTATCTTAATTGGGCCGACATTGTATTTTCCTATGGCCTGTGGGGAAATGTAATATGTTTTATGAACTGTCTCACCTGGCTTGATTTTGACCTTTGAAGTGTAATCCCCGTCAAGATGGAATACGTCAAGAAGGGTGTCAAAATATACAAAATTCAGGGTTCGTCTGCTTTCGTTCCTGAAAAAGAGATCAACCTTTATATTTTCACCCTTCCTCATTTCTGATTTATCCATTTTCCTCTTAACTTTAAGCATTTTCATGGATTTAAAGGTGGATGAATTGAGCATTATGATATCTGTGCTTATGATAAATATCAATGCCATGAAGAAAAAGGTGAGTATTTCATATCCGTAAAGGCCATAGACCAGTGACTCGACCAGTCCCAGAAACAGGAAGCCAAGTATGGAATAGGCCCTCTTCTTGATCATTTAGGTATGGGCACCTCTCCAATTATCTCCTGTATTACCCTGAAGGCTGCATCAGCACCGCTATCCGATGAATCCATCAAGGCTTCAGGTTTCAGTATTAATCTGTGGTTCAGGAGGTAAGGAGTTATGAAATATAGATCCTCCGGTACAACATAATCCCTGCCATGAACAAGGGCGCAGGCTTTGCTTGCAGTTAAAAGCTTGGCAGTAGTTCTGGGGCTGGCGCCAACATATACCTTGCTATTTTCCCTTGTTCTTCGCATAAGATCCACCATATATTCCTTCATGTCCTGCGATACATATACATCATTTACAAATTCCCTCATTCTCAATATGGTCTGGGGTTCAAGGAATGTTTGTGTATCGCTTTTCTTAAATTCCCTGTTAAGTATTCTCACCTCATCATTTCGTCCCGGATAGGTCAATATCACCCTGAAAAGGAATCTGTCCATGAGAGCTTCCGCAATTGGAAATGTTCCCTCCTGCTCTATGGGGTTTTGAGTTGCAATAACAAAAAATGGCGAAGGAAGTTGATATGTGTTTCCTCCAACGGATACATGCTTCTCCTCCATTGCTTCCAGAAGTGCAGATTGAACCTTGGCCGGGGTTCTATTGATTTCATCTGCGAGCATGACGTTAGTGAAAACCGGGCCTTCTCTGAACTCCATCTTTCTGGTCTCAAGATTGAAAACTATATTTCCCATTACATCTGAAGGCAGCATATCTGGTGTAAATTGAACCCTCTTGAACTGCATTTTCAGGTGGGATGCGAATTCGTTTGCAAGCATTGTTTTTGCAAGCCCAGGGACACCTTCAAGCAAAATATGGTTGTTGCTTACCACAGCAATAAACATGAACTTTATGGTGTTCTGGGCTCCTATAACCCTTGAGCCTATTTCATCGGAAATTGCCTTCACATTGTTTTTTATGTAATTAAGATCTAATCTGTCGTTTTTGTCTACCATGATTATTTTTCACCTTCCAGTAACCTGTCACTTATTTCAAGCATGGATTTTCTAATTTCAGCATATTGCTTCAGTAAGGACTGAGTGATATTTTCCATTCTCTCCCTCAACTCTTTCCTCTTCCTGTCTGACTGCACAAAGGTCATCCTGTATTTTATTCTCCTGTATCTTCTCATATCCCGTTTCATCTGCTTTGTTATAATATTGACCTTATTGCTGCTCTTTAAAATTATATCAGAAACATAATCCAAATCAGAATTTTGCACATGAACCATCTCCAAATTTATATAATCCTTTGGCACAGGAAATACTTCCTTTTCCTGCTTGAGATCGGGATTCTTATCCACCTTATTTCTCGCAGCAGATACCTTCAAAAGAATTGCGTAGAAAACTATAAGAATTGAAGGTATGAGAAACCTCAAGGTATGTATGGGATCGGATTCTATATAATCCACAAACTGCGACAGGGAAGGTGGCGGAAGATTTAACATATTATCTCTTTACCCTCTCATCAGGATAATAAAGGGCCTTTACATCAAGATAGTTGTAGATATCGGTAAGATGCTTTACAAGTTCATCCGGTGTAAAATCAGCTACTCTTGCAAATCTTGCCTTTTCGTATATGTCAAATATGTACAGGCCGAGCTTCCTGAGGGCCCCCATCATATTCTCATCTTTCTGGTTATTGGATGATTTAATCACCGAAGACTGAAGAATAAATGCCTCTCTGTCAACGAGTATATCCTCACTAATCTCCCTATCCTTCCCCTTAAATATTGTGTATATATTATAAATTGTTGAAACGTTTGGACTGAAGTTTATGCCGAAGGATCTTGCAATATCTTTTTCGGCAAACTCCCTGCCCTGAATGGCCGCTTTTAAAAGATCATTGTCTGAGGCGAGAGTCCTTACGGTTCTTATGGGAGGTATATCCGCTATGGTTTTAATCTCCACAACACGCTCTGTCTGGGTGCTTCTCTTATTTCTCTTGAATAGGGACCATTTTTTTGGCTTTGCCTGATCCTCAGACAGCAGTTTCATCAGTTCATTTTCATCTATTTTGTCATTTTCAGTTTGTTCATTTTCGACCATTTTATTCACTCCTTGAGTAGACATGGTTCTGCGGCACGAAATAACCGACCTGGACCAGTAGGGGCTGGGGTGTTCCGGAATTTAATTTTAAGTATACGGATACCGGTGCTCCATTGTAGGAATAATCAAGACCGGATATTTTAGATTCCGATTTTGTAAAAACATAGGATTGGGAACCTATTATCAGGGTTGATCCTGAACTTACTGTGTATGGGCCATAAACCTCTAGATTCCCATTAACAACGGTGTAGTTGAAGAATGTAAAGTTTTCCACATAGGAAGGCCCGGCTGAGAGAACTGCACTGTAATTGAATATTGTGTCACCTGAAGAGTTCATTTTAAACTGATATATTTCAGGGGTTATATTAACATATTCCATGGCAAGAGGATCGAATTGGGAAATGGCAAACTGAGATGTTTTTATATTCTGAGTCCCATTGGTTATTACGTAATACCCTGTATTCCCACTTAAGGATATATTGTTCAGATTATCAAAGAGATATTGCCTTACCCCCTCTGCCCTTACAGTATCTGTAAGCATATCAGAAGTTCCCTGATGCACTGAAACGGTCAGATTTATAGTTGTAGATATATTTAAAATTGTACCATAGGAAGATATGTTGAGATATAGATTTGGAGTTGCCTGGGCAGTGGTGCTAAATGTTGAGGAGTTGTTAATATATCCGGAATATGGGTTGCCCGGTGATATCCTTTCCTCATAAGACTGGTTTACCGGAAGATAATAGTAATACTCCGTATAAAAACCAGTTTCTTTATAACTGCTGTAATTTAAAGGCAAGGTATATCCAAAGACACTGAACCAGCCGGGCGTTGTGAATGTAGCCACATTACCTCCAGCAACTTTGTCATAAATCCTGTAGAATGAGTTTTCAGTTGTTATGGAGATCTCTTTTAAATCTCTTTCCTGAATATTTACATTAATAATCTGGCTGGAAGATGATGTTATGTTAAATAGCTGGCTGGAATAGTTCTGTGATACAAGATACATTTCAAGCCCGCTTCCGCTGAACCCTGTAAAATTTGTGTGGATAACTATTACGGAATTGGTTGAATTTTCAATGCCTGAATACACATAACCATCTTCCCTTGCGTATATGGCAAAGGGTTCACTTATATTTCTATTGAATGAGTTCTGGTAAATAAGGTGAAGATAATATGTGCCATATCCCTTATTGTTTATATTTGATGTCACCGAATCATTAAGGATTCCACCATTGAAATTTGAACCACCAAGCATTTCTGAATTTATTCCGGGAGCACTGCTAAATTTATCTCTTGAAAGTACACTTGATATACTTTTTACTGCATTAAGTGTCACATATAAGGTCATATTACCTGCTTTCAAGCTATTAACTGTGAAACTTACATTATCTGGCATAAAGCCAACCTCTGAAGTGTTTAGAGTAAAATTTTCTTCATAGTTTTGTGCAGTATCTATG
>JAGDXN010000070.1:0-20370 GCA_023256455.1 Cuniculiplasma sp. | reverse complement strand
ATGTAGAAAACCTGACCTGGAAGAGGAACAAGTTTTACTGGAAAAATTGGATTCACAGATGAATGGAAATCGTAAGACTCATTCAGAATATTAAATCCGTTAACATATATGATCATTTTGTATGAACCATAGAAAAATGAAGGCACGTTGGCTATGCCATCATTCTGCGAAAAATTAAATTCTCTGTAAAAAATCGTACCCAGATCATCTATGGCAACCACTCCACGCAGAGGCTTGAAGAACTTGTTTCCTATATTATTGTTATAAAATGTGTTGTATGCCTCAAGGCTGAAATGGTTCGTGGATGTAGATAGGTTATAATTTAAATCTGACAGATTTCCTCTCAAATATCTGGATGCATTCCTTTCCATAAATGATGGGAGGAAAGACAGGCCTGAGGGGCCACTTCCTGAGGCATAGAATGGGTCCTTTGCCGTAAGGGAGAAATTATACATCATATTTTGTTTTACGAAGAACAATGGGGAAGCGTTGGTCTGGAAATAGCTTCCCCCTGCCTTCACCATATTTTGGCCATATGGAACAGATATGTCATAATAACCAGAACTGTTTGTCTTCACAGATAGGGAATCCCTATTTCCCACACTATTATATGAAGTTACTGTGGCATTTGCCACAGGCTGGCCCAGCTTGTTGAATACATAACCATAAATATTATAACTTGAATTATTGGTTCTTTCCATTTTAAGTTCAAGATTGCGAATATTCTTTCCTGTTACATTGAAATAAAGTGGCTTCGGTTCAATCTTATAATTCTTTTTAATAGTCAGTACAGCATATGTTCCGTTCTGCAAACTTGAATTAAAACTGGATGTTGATGATGAATAGCCAAAAGTATAGCTGAAAAATGATACAAAAATAAGTTTTACATTTCCTACCGGTGCTGAGGTATTATTCAGTGTATTTCCAGAAATATGGTAAAACGTAGCTTTCTTAAGTGTTATATTTTCCCACAGGCTGTTACCAGAAAGAACTGTAAATGTCCTCAGGGTTGTCCCATATCCAGGAGCCTTATAACCTGCAGTAAATGTCCCATATTTTAGCAAAACTACATGATAAAACCCATTGAAGTTAGTTGTGTAATGCACAACCCATGGGAAAACATAAACTGAGAGGTTCAAATTGGAAATTGGAGAGCCCGCGGTATCTGTCACATAACCATATATATTTACAGTAGCGTTTCCAATAGGAGTACCCATTGAACCGTCAGGAGAGAAAGAAAGCATTTTAACCTCATTTTGAAAATATTCAGGCAGAGACAATTTCTCATAGGGTTTTGATCTATAATCTGTATGGTAAAGGCTTAAACCTGAAAGAATAAGAATAGTGGCCAGGGCTATGGCAATTATGAATTTTGGGCTAATTTGAACCATTACGCTTAGAGATTGTCATTAATACTAATAAATTTGTTGATACAATTTAGTTCCGTACCTTTACTGCTATTCCTCTTTCATTCATTTTCATCATTTCGGCACTCATTCTTGCCGTACCAACACCTCTCGCTTCCCCATTATGGTGTATTACAACCTCGTCTCCCTGTCTTACCTGCTCTGAACAATCTCTTACTCCCATGGCATAAATATTTGCCGTCGGTTTGAAGTCATCTATCTCTACAAGCCATTTTCCCTCCTTCAGGAAGATCCAGGAAGCATCCCTGTGTATGGTGAGCTTCCCCATGTCCTCGTTAAAGATGAAATATGGCTTCCCATCCAGGGTCAACATAAACTGGTTAAACATTCTGGTGACCTTCATATCTTTGGTATATGTGCTGATCCACGATCCAAACTGATAATCTGCAATGGCAATCATTTTCTCCTTCAGAAAGTCCCGCTTCTCGTGCTTTTTATCCTCCGTAATTTTCCTCAGAATATCAAGAAGATCTTCAAACTCATTGCTTTCATGCTTTTTCCATGGAACAAAGTGGCCAGATATGCCAAAATCTTCCACAAATTTCATATCTTCAGGTAAAAAGAAAATTATGTGCTTATAATTATTCCTCCTTACATATTCTTTTAGAATGCCTTCTATTTGATTCTTCTCTTCCTCATACCACTGGCCAGTTACAGGTATGTCGTAAAATCTCGGAGGATAGGTATCTTCAAGCTCCCTTGGCACAAGGGCGATGGGTGACGTTAAGATAATTTCATGAACGTGATTTCTGAATGGATATATGGCCTCGATCAGCCTCATATGGCTCTTTGATCTTGAATATGGTTTTCTCGCGGAACAGGGTATGAACAGGGCAATATCCGACATATTTTTCTTTGAATATTCAGTCTGGATATAACTGTTGAATCTTTTGACGTCAGGTCTCCTCATGGAATCGAGGCCTCCAGCAAGTATTTTTGGAGTATATCTTGGAAAGTTCTTTTCAAAATTATTGAAAAAAATTGTCTCGAGATGCCTTATTATTTCCATACTTTTTGGCGACACGTTGAATCTTTCCACGACATTGAAGAATGTCCCGTTTTCTATGGATCTGGCCAGAAGGTCTACCTCATCCTCGAGAAAACTAATATTATTTTCCGTCTGGTCATTCACATCGCCTGCCCTGCCAAACATAGTATACCTTATGGCGTGAGAACCTTCCATTATGGCGTTTATATCATCAAATACATCAACCCCAAGAAGCATCCATACCGGAATAAGATAGGGATCGGAAATACCTGGAATGTACAGAAGCTTTGAATAACCGAGACTCCTCTTCAAATTTATTATGCGCTTTACTGCGAGACCGCTTCTCATTATGAAATCAGGGTTTTCGGAAAGTATGAAAAAATTCTGGCTTTCCCATATCTTTACATTTCCAGATTCAGTTGAAATAGTTTTCTCATCAGCACTTTCGCCCCTTATAAGAAAGCTGTCAAAAGTCGAATGAATCTCTTTCTTTGAGTTTAAAACAAAAGGAAATTTGTGCATTCCATCGTCTGAGGAATATTCTCCGCTTCTTGAAAATGCAAAATAGTTCTGGCTCTTTATCACGGTCAGGCATGCATAATTTTTAAATAAAGATTGGGTTAGATTTTTTCCCGATTTTGAAAAATGACAAATCCTAAATTCCCTTAGATTTTAGAATCCAGAAACGAAAAATATGTATATTTTTGAAAAAAGATTAATAAGATAATTTACATCATTCAAAACAGTCAGGGAATATTGATGAAAGAAAATCTCGAGAAATTTGTTTTGCCTGGTGATAAACTATCAACAGCTGAAGAGTACGTTCCTGGGAAAAATACGCTGGAATCCAATGGTCTGGTAATATCTCTAGTTCCAGGTATTCCACAAAGGAATGAGAAGGAACTTACTATAAGCGTTAAATCTCCTAAGACTAAAATAAAAGCTGTTATTGGCGACATTGTATATGGACAGGTAACAAGAAGCGATAGCAGACAGACCATAGTTTCCATTGCAGGCCTTGGCAGGGAAGGAAGGATCATGGATTACCAGGCTGAGGGCTATATCAGAAATATGAACGATGACAGGAGAGATGACAGATTTTTCCAGAGTGCCAGAATAGGAGATATAATAAGAGCAAAAGTAATAAGGGTCGGTCAGAACCTCGAGCTCACTATGCATGGAAACAATCTCGGAGTCCTGCTAACAAGATGCACCAAATGCAGGAACTACCTGGTACTAAAAGATGGAAAACTATACTGTGAAAACTGCCAGAGAACAGAAACAAGAAAGTTTGCCCCTGATTACGGCTCTCCTGTTCCGTAATGGTGATTGAAATGGTAAATGGAGTAAATGGGAAAGAATTCGAAAAAATGAGTAGAGAACTTGTTAGCATGAGAAGAGAGCTGGACGACATGAAAGAGGTTGTAAGAGGTTTAATCCAGTTCATAATGAAAAGAGAAGAATTGGATGACGAAGAGTTTAACTGAGGTGTGAAAATGATATTGCCCATGAAAATACTTGAGGAAAATCTGAACAAGAAGGTTTCATTGCTATTGAAAGACAACAGAGTTCTGGAGGGTGTTCTTACAGGATATGACGAATATATGAACATGGTAATGGATTCTGTGGAAGAGATAGGCAACGAAGTAAACAGGAAACTTGGAACTGTTATAATAAGGGGAAGCAACGTAGTAAGAATTTCTCCATCATAATTTTTTTAAAATTTTTAAAACTACTTTAATTAATTTTTACCTATATAGTTAACTTTATTACTATTGTTAAAATAGTGCTTTGTGTCAATGAATAGCAGACGGAAGGTTGATAGGATTGTAGCTAAGAGAAGAGAGAGCAACAATCTCAGAAACATTCCAGAGGTACTGGTCCCTATCTGGCAGGTGAAGATCAGGGAACGCTTTGGCATTAATATTGACAGGGAAGTAGCCAGGTACATAGTTATGGCTACCCACGAAGAGGGAACCTGGAAAAAACAGAGAGCAATGTTGAAGATTCAAAAAATACTTATTGAAAGGGGCATGAGTCCTGAAGAATCCATGAAAGTTTCCCGTAATGTAATTAATATTGCAGTTGGTGGGGGAACAGTCGAAGAGTGAAAATTACAAAGAAGAATCTTTCAATTCAATTATCCAGGCTCAGGCAATTTAATAAACCTAAAAACTACCTTGAGCAGTATGCAACCGATCCCTATGTTGCATCGGACGTTTTATGGTCTGCAATGATGGATGGCTTCGTCATTGACAGGAAAATACTTGATGCAGGCGCAGGCTATGGTGTCTTTTCCTTTGGATCTCTATATCTTGGCTGCAAATTTGTGGAGGCCGTTGAAATAGATCAAGATCAGAGGGAGGTTCTTGAATTCAATCTGAAAGATTTTACAAACTTCCATATTACAATAGATAATATTGCCAATATAAGGGAAAGATTTGATACTGTTTTTTGCAACCCTCCCTTTGGGGCCGTGAAAAGAGATGCAGATATACCTTTCCTTAACTCCATATTCAATTCAGGAGAAAGGGTTTATCTTCTGCATAACTCCATAAATGAAAAATTTCTTGACCAATTTATAGGAGAAAGGGGGAAAATTCTTTATAAGAGGAAATTGAACATGGAAATACCAAGAATGTATGCCCATCACGTAGAGGATAAAAAATATCTTGATCTTATATTGTATTCTGTTGAAACGAAGAGATAAACCCATGCCTTTTTAATAAACTGCATAATTAATATAAAAGTTAAATATAGTATGATTGATCATTATGAAAAAAGTAGTAATCGTCGGTGCTGGTGCAGGTGGTGGACTGGTAGCAACAAAGCTGAGAAATAAGATAGATAGGGAGAATGTTGAGATTACCGTGATCGATTCCTACGGCAGGACTGAGTTTCAGCCCTCTTTCCCAATGGTTTCAATGGGACTTAAAAAACCAGCGGAGATAGGTGTTAATTTTGAAAACCTGAGCAAGGTTGGAATAAAACCTATGAAGGCGAAGGTTTTGAGTGTAAATGGTGATGAAAGAGTTGTGAAGACGGATAAGGGTGATGTTACCTATGATGACCTTGTTCTTTCACCCGGTGCAAAGATTGAAAATGATAAAATTCCACAATCTCCCAATATAGGCCATTTTTGGGATATGGAGCATGCACTTGATCTCAGGAAGAAACTTATGAGCCTTAAGGAGGGCAAGATAGTGATTGGTGTCTCAAGCATGATATACAAGTGCCCACCTGTACCCTGGGAAATGGCCATGCTTCTCAATGATATGTACACGAATATGGGTGTGAGGAATAAAATTGAGATCAAGGTTGTCCACTGGGCAAGCAAACCTATGGCAATGTTCGGTCCAGTAATCTCAAACCCTGTTACTGAATGGCTGGAAAATGCTGGTATTCAGGGAAACTATGGATTTGAAATGGATAAAATAGATGGGGAAAACAGGAAAATAATATCAAAGAAGGGCGATGAGGAGAAGTTTGACCTTGCAATTATGGCACCTCCCCACTCTGTGCCTGATTTTGTCAAGAACAGTGAAAATCTGCTCAGTTCCAGAGGATGGCTGGATGCCAATGCATCAACCTTCAGGCCAAAGAAATATGATGACATTTACGGCCTTGGAGATGCCATTGCTCCATCTCTGGGCATAGGAATGGCAGGAGTATTTGCACACTTCCAGGCTGACAGCGTGGCATCCTTCGTATTGAATGATATAGATGGCATATATCCTCCCTTTCCCTATAACAAGGTTGGCCTCTGTGCCTCAGATATGGGAAGCACAGGATGGATATCCTACTGCGATTTCTCGGGGAAGATCAGGGACAACAGCACACCATTCCCTGACTGTGGTGTTTTGGGTAGCGGTCCTCTTTTCAAGGTGGCACACTCAATCTATGAAAAGTATTTCCTTGGTGCCATATATGGGGGGTGGATAAGATGAGCGATGAAGATATAATGAAGAAAATTGCAGAACTGGAACCTACAATAGACACGTTGAAAAAACTTCAGGATTCAGGAATAATTGCGGCTCTGGAGGCATTGAGCGATCAGGCAGACCTGATCATAAACTTTGCGAGCAATATGGAAATCCTTGGAACAATGTCCATAATGTTCCGGCTGATGGGAATTGCAGATATCTCCATGGGAAAGGTGGACCAGGATAAACTGATCAGGGACGCCAAGGAGATAGACTGGGGTCAGCTCTTTGAAATGCTGTTCAGAATATTGAAATTCATTGCAAACGACGCAAAGAATATCCCAAAACCTGCAGGAAAACAGAAACTGAAGGATGCCCTGGGTGAGTTAAGGAGCCCTGAAACCGAATATTTGATAAAACTGATGTCTGGTATGAGTAAACAGCTCATGCAAAAGGATGATTGAAACTATTTTTCAATCTTCTCATAATCGTTAAACTTTTTTTCTTCCTTATCTTTCATATATTTTTTTGTTACGTCAACCCATACATAGAAACATCCGTCAAATATTCCCTCTTCATTTTCCTTCAGTTCTTTTTGGGTCATTCCAGATTCCTCCTGAAAAACATCGACATTCTTTCCCATGCATCATCCGAAGCCTCCTTATTATAACTCATTCCTGTGTGGTTAAAAAAGGCGTGATATGTCCCCGGGTACATCTTCATTTCAAAATTTATCTTATATCTGGCAACTGCGGAGGCTACCTCTCCAAGGGTTGCGTTTATTCCGCTATCTTCTCCTGCGTAAATGCAAAACAGAGCACCTCTTATGTTTTTCATATCTTCTATATTTCGGGGACTTGCTCCGTAAAATATGACTGAAGCATCAAAGGGTAATTGTGTGGAAATCTGAAATGCCAGACCTCCTCCCATGCAAAAGCCCACTATTCCCTTTTTGTGAGAATTTTTTAACTCTGACTCATAGAGGTATTCCAGATCCCTGAGCATTCTCTCCTCCATCTCCATTCTTTTTTCGCTCACGAATTCAAATATCTTTTTGCCTGTATCTGATAAATTTGACTTTACAGAATTGATTGCCTCAGGATCTCTTCTTTTCTCAGGTGGAAGGGCCCATAAAGGTCTCATTGCATCCATGATGTTTTCCTCGGTGAATATGCCTTTGTCTGAAGGCCTGGAGTAAAGATCGGGAGCCATAACCCTGTATCCATCCTGTGCCAGCCTGTCGCTGAAAGACTTTATAAATTCAGTCAGTCCCCAAATTTCTGACACCACCATTATGCTTGATTTGAAATTATCAGGCCTGACCTCATAGAAATCCAGATTGGCCCCATCGAAAGTTTGAAATTTCTTCATTTTTTTGTCAAGTTTAATTTCCATAATCTCTTAACAATTCATTACTTAAAAATATTCAAGTTACTGCATAATCTTTATAAACAGATAGGGAGAATTAAAATTAAATGAATGTGAGGTTTGAAAAATTTAAGTTTTTCAATGTTCAAGGAGATATACTATGGCTGCCTTTGCACTGTGCAATCTGTTTTCCGCTTCCTGGAATATGACGCTGTTTATGCTGTCTGCAACCTCGTCTGTGACCTCAAGTCCCCTGTGGGCTGGAAGGCAGTGCATGAATATGTAATCCTTCCTTGCGTGGCTCACAAGATCTGAATTAACCTGGTATGGCCTGAAGGTCTTTTCCTTTTCTTCCCTTTGCTTCTCCTCACCCATGGAAACCCAGACATCTGTATACACAATGTCGCTGTCTTTCACAGCCTCAACCGGATCGTTCATGATTTCAACAGTTACACCGTTTTCCTTTGCAATTTTTCTTGCAATTTCCACGTACTCCTTTGCAGGTTCAAATCCCTTAGGTGAAGCAATGGAAACATCACTTCCTGCCATGGCAGATGCTATCATTATGGAGTTTGCCATATTATTCCCATCGCCCACATAGGCAAATTTAAGGCCTGATATTCTGTTCTTCTTCTCTGCAATGGTCATATAGTCTGCTATTAGCTGCAGGGGATGTTCCTTATCATCCAGCGCATTTATGACCGGTACACTGGAGTTCTTTGCAAGACTGAGGACATTTTCATGCTTGAATGCCCTGTAGGTTATGATATCAAGCATGCCTGAAAGTACATGGGCTGTATCCGATACTGTTTCCCCCCTACCCATCTGCATATCCGATGGGTTCAGGAATATTCCGTGGCCACCAAGCTGGAATATGGCTGTTTCCAGTGATACTCTGGTTCTGGTGGATGATTTTTCAAATATCATACCCATTGTCCTTCCCACCACTGAATCTCTCCTGCTGTATCTGTCTCTTTTTAATCTCAGGGCGAGGTTGATGACCTCGGGAAAATCATTTCCCAGATCAGCTATGGAAATGAGGTCTTTTTTAAACATTTTTCCACCTAATCCAATAATTCAGGGACATTGTCAGGGTAGTCTGCAACCTTTACTCCTGCCTCATTAAAAGCCTTAATCTTTGATTCGGCGGTTCCAACACCCTTTTCGATGATGGCTCCTGCATGGCCCATCCTCTTTCCCGGTGGAGCGCTTCTGCCGGTTATGTATGCCACAACCTTCTTTGTAACGTGCTTTTTAATGTACTGGGCTGCAAGCTCTTCGTTGCTTCCTCCTATTTCTCCCACGAGCACTATCTGCTCTGTGTCAGGGTCCTTCTCAAACTGCTCCAATACATCAATGTAATTCAATCCAACAACGGGATCTCCGCCAAGACCGATAACAGTGCTTTCGCCTCTTCCACTCTTTGTTACCGCATCAACGATTTCATATGTAAGTGTACCGCTTCTTGATGCTATGGCAACATTTCCTTTTTTAAAGATCTTGTTTGGCATTATACCTATCTTGCACTTTCCAACAGACGTTATTCCGGGACCGTTTGGACCGAATACTACAGCACCTTTTCTTTTGGCGTTCAATACAATGTCCAGTGAGTCATGGAAAGGTACATGTTCCGTGAGGATGTATATGATCTTGAGGCCTGCATCTATTGCCTCGTAGGCTGCATCCTTTACGAATGGAGCAGGTACACTGATCATGGTGGCATCTGGCTGGAATTCCAGTGAGTCCCTTACGGATGCTACTATTGGCACCTTATCCATAAATTTTGTTCCTGCCTTTGTTGGAGATATGCCTGCCACTACCTTTGTTCCGTAGGCGATCATTTCACCTGCGTGGAATGAACCCTGATGGCCTGTAATACCCTGAACAATAACCTTTGTATTTTCATTAACATAAACGCTCATTTTAATTACCTCCTGCAAGTTTTACAACTCTCTCAATTGCTTCCATCATTGTGGGATAGGAATCGACTCCATTGTCCTTGAGTATCTTCCTCCCCTCTTCATCCCTGACTCCACTCAGCCTTACAACTATGGGCTGCTTTATGGAGAACTTCTGCTTAGCCATTACAATTCCGTTTGCCACAGTATCACATTTTGTTACTCCGCCAAAGATATTAACAAGAATTGCTGTGGGTTTTGCCTTTAGAACCAGATCAAAGGCGTTTGCAACTATGTCTGTATTATCCGTTCCGCCCAGATCCAGGAAGTTCCTTGGCTTTCCCTTATGAAGGGTCAGGGCATCAAGTGTTGCCATGGTAAGGCCTGCACCGTTTGCTATAACACCAATATTTCCATCAAGCTCAATGAACGCATACCCTTTGGACTGAGCCTCAAGCTCAAGAGGAGTCTTTTCTGGATCTGTCACGGTAAACTCTTTGTGCCTGTACAGGGAATCGCTGTCAATAATTACCTTTGAGTCTGCCGCTATGAGTGACCCTTCCTCTGTTATAACAAGGGGGTTGATCTCCACAAGCTCGCAGTCCTCCTCCATGAATATTTTGTACAGAATTGGAAGAATTTTCATGAACTGTTTCCCTATTTCAGGATCAAGCTTCATGAATGCCACAGCTTCCCGGCCTATGAAATCGGAATATCCTAAAAGTGGGTCTATGTGCCTTGTAAATATTTTTTCATGTGCAACAGATTCGATTTCCACTCCGCCCTCTGTAGTAGCAATAAAAACAGGCGCCCTTGCTGTCCTGTCCAGTGCTATACTTACATACATTTCCTTTTTAATCTTAATCATATCCTCAATCAGGAGCTTGGTAACCTTTAGATCTCTTATTTTGGATCCAAGGAGTTCCTTCACTGCCTGAGTGAGTTCTGACTGGGACTTTGCAAATTTAATTCCGCCAGATTTTCCCCTTCCTCCGAGAAGAATCTGCGATTTTACCACAACAGGTTTTTCAAAGGGCTTTAAATCTGACTCTTTCTCCACAACATATCCATTTGGAACAGGTATTCCGTAGTTCCTGAATATTTGTTTTCCCATATATTCATAAAGATTCAATGTTTCACCAGAAACATAATGCTATCAATGAATAAATAATATTTTACAGTATAAAAGGGGCGATTGTTTCAAATTTAAAAAAAATAAGGGTTAAGTTCAGTATGGCGGCATACCGCCCATTCCGCCCATGCCTCCCATTCCGCCCTCAGGATTTGGGGATGGGGCGCTCTTCTTGGATGCAACAACATCATCTATTCTCAGGATCATTGTTGCAACCTCCACTGCGCTTTCAAGGGCGTGCTTCTTCACCTTGAGCGGTTCATACACACCAAGTTCGAACATGTCGGAAACCTTGTTATCGTTGAAATTAATTCCGTAGGTCTTCTTTGAATGCTCATGCTCCGCTTTCAGCTGTATGAGGGTGTTTATGGGGTCCATACCTGCGTTCTCTGCAAGTGTCCTTGGAATTATTTCCAGTGCCCTTGCAAAGGATTCTATGGCAAGCTGCTCCCTTCCACCAACAGTTGTAGCATATTCTCTTATTCTTAAGGAAAGTTCTGCCTCAACTGCTCCTCCACCTGGTAGAACCTTGCCGTCCTCCTTTGTAATTGAAACAACCCTTATGGCATCATTCAGAGCCCTTTCAATTTCTGATACCACATGCTCTGTTCCACCCCTTATAAGGATGCTCACAGCCTTTGGATTCTTGCAACCTGTAACAAAGGTCATCCTGTCATCGCCAATTTTCCTCTCCTCAACATTCTTTGCGGAACCCAGTGCATCAGGTGTTAGATCGTCAAGGTTTGTGACAATTCTTGCGCCGGTTGCCTTTGCAAGCTTCTCCATATCACTTTTCTTAACCCTTCTTACGCCGTATATTCCTTCCTTAGCGAGATAGTGCTGGGCAATATCATCAATGCCTTTCTGGCAAAGTACAACGTTTGCTCCACTCTTTTTGATCTTTGCAACCATTTCCTTAAAGGTGTCAACTTCCTGGTCAAGGAAATCCTGTATTTTTGACGGATCTGATATCTGTACCTTTGCCTCTATCTCTGTCTTCTTTATTTCAAGGGCTGAATCAATAAGGGCAATTTTGGCATCCTTTACAGAATCAGGCATCTTGGAGTGTACCTTTTCCTTGTCTATTACTATGCCTTCTATAAATTCGGTTTCGTTTACACTGCCACCATTCTTCTTATCGATCTTTATATTTGTGGGGTCCACTCTGACCTTTCCATCTCTCTCTTCTGCAACTGCATTGATTGCCTTCACGATTAACTTGTAAAGAAGGTCGCCGCCAAGCCCTATGTTTTTACCTGACAGGGCTGTCCTTGCTATCTTTTCAAGAGTTGCATCATCGGATGCATCCTTTGCTATTTTTTCCAGCTGCTTCTTGGCCTCATTTACTGCAAGCCTGTATCCGTTTGCAATAACCGTTGGATGTACTCCCTGGTCAAGGAGTTCTTCAGCCTGTTTGAGGAACTCACCTGCAAGTACCACAGAGGTTGTTGTTCCGTCACCAACAGCCGTATCCTGGGATTTTGCAACTTCAACAATCATTTTTGCAGTTGGGTGTTCAACATCCATTTCCTTCAAAATTGTAGCCCCATCGTTTGATATAATAATATCACCAATGGAATCTACAAGCATTTTGTCCATTCCCTTTGGACCCAGTGTTGTTCTCACCGCATCTGCAATTGCCTTTGCGGCCTCTATGTTTGATCTCTGCGCGTTTTTACCCTGTTCTCTGCTTGTGCCTTCTTTCAATATGAAAATGGGCATCTGTCCTCCATACATATTTATTTCCTCCTAATCAACAGGTAAATTTGTTCTTCAATATAAACTTTTCATTCAAAAGAACTCAAAGAAAAAATTTAATTTACTCACTTTTTTCCATATTGCTTATCTTTTTTTCTTTCCTTGCCTCCTGACTGAACCTTCCAAGAGGATAACTATTTTTATCCAGAAATTTGAAGATGCCCTCCAGCTCTGGTTGCTTTTTCAAGAATTCCATGGCCATGTCCTGTGCGATTCTTCTCAAATCGGGGTGAGCCTGAGGAGTACTTCTCAGTTCTGCAAAATATACAAGTTCCCGTAAATTGGCTTTTACAAGAATGTTGTATTTGGTTGCAAAGGGAAGCACATACTGTGCTTCATATTTAGATCCAGAGTTAAAAATATCCCTGTAAAGTTCAGCAGATTCTTTGCATATTTGCTCAAACTCCTCCTTCAGAATCTGATTTCCCTTTATGTAATCCGGGATATGGAAACCATGTATGGGGTCAATTTGGCCCCTCAATATGGAAAACATTCTGTGCCGCTGGAATTCCCTGAATGCCCCATAGTTCATCCTGAGTGAGTATGTCAAATCAACAAACTCAAACTGCCTTGGAACCTTATCCCTTCGGTTCTTCCTTTTTTCGAAAAAATAGTTTGCCAAATCCTTCAGTGAAATATTCCCATTTCCTTCGTCATTGAATAAAAGACCCAGATTCTTAATTGCCCATTCATTATAATTTAACAATTTGGTGTCTTCATCAAAATTATTCATGGTATTGCTGTACCTTGAAAAATTAGATAAGGTTGATAAATACTTTGTATGCTCCAGACCGTGATTATTCCTTGCAGACTTAATAATTTCTCCATATTCCTCATACATCTCGGAATAGAGCAAATCTGAGATTACTTTTGCCTCCTTAAAATTGGCGCTTTCAAGCTTCTGGATTATTCCAACTATGGCTCTGGCATTGGAGGATATGCCTGCGTTGGTTAAGGTGGATACAGGCAGGATAGATCTGATATCGTCAAGGGCCCTTGACCTCAGTGCAGTTTGATATGCCTTTAAATTATGCTCTGATAGATCGGATGTTATTGACTCAAGAGGATAGGATTCTCCTATGATTTTCTCAAGAACGGGGAGTGTTCTGGAATAATAATCAAACATCCTTTCCATCAATGATTCATATTTTTCACGAAATTCTTCCTTAATTCCTGTGGACTCAAATGGAAGATACAGATACTTTCCGTCAACTTTCCTGTCATATCTTACATACCTTGATGATTTTTCAATATAGGATGCACCAATTCTGGTTTCTTCAATCAATTTTACAAGAAGGTTTGATATGTTCTGTACACCCATATGAACATTGACTAACTCTGCTATGGATTCGTCCCCGTATTCCAGAAACACTCTTTCATAAAATTCTCTTCCTCTCTTTTCATTTTCACTGAACTCCCTGTAAAAAAGATCCCTTATATCCAGGTTAGATGTTCTGCTGTACCTTGAAAGAAGAGCACCCATGTCCAGCTGACTTTTCAAATTAATCAAGAACAGTTGCCTGTCTGAATTGGAAAAATGGTTTTTGTTTAAGTGTTTTTCATTCATTTTCTTTTACCGGAACGAAGTAAACGTCCGTGGGACTGAACTCAAGATTTCTCTTAAATTTTGCCCTAACTTTCATGCCAATTTTAAGGTCTTCTGCCGAAACACCTATAATTCTTGACATGAACAGTGAATCCACACCTTCGAACTCCACCATTATGAGATGAAATGGAGTTTGATCCAGAAACGCCTCACTTCCGAAATAACATGTTGTAAAGGTATGGATTCTTCCTGTCGTTGGAAGTTCGTACCATTCTGTTTCACTTCCACACATCATGCAGTGGCCTCTCGGTGTTGCATATGTATACCCACATTTCTTGCATTTTGAGCCCATGAGTTTTTTCTTCCCCAGTGCCCTGAAGAATTCTGAATCCTGCGCATAACTGTGGATATAGTCAATCTCATAATGAGATCTCACTATAAGTGGATCTGTGTTGTATACCTGAGTTACATCCTGCTTTTCTTCCATTTTTGCGTTATAATCAATGGTCATTTAAATCGCCTCCATTATGGAAACAGTCACATAAGTTCCTGTACCCGCATGACTGTGTATCAATCCCCTCTTCGCATCCTTTACCTGGAGAGTGCTATCCTTAAAGTGCTTTTGAATCGTGTGCTGAAGCTGCCAGAACATAAAGACACTCTGCATAATTCCCGTCGCACCTACCGGATGGCCGCATGCAAGTAAACCTCCTGACGGATTTACAGGTACTTCACCGTCGAGATTGGCTTTACCAGATTCAACAAATTTAGCCCCTTCCCCATATTTACACAGTCCAAGATCCTCATAGGTCTGTATCTCTGAAGAAGTGTAAGCATCGTGGAGCTCTACAAGGTCAATTTCCTTTACAGGATCTTTTATTCCAGCATTCTTATATGCCTCTATGGCAGCTGTTCTACCTGCCCTGAATGAATGCACGCCCGGGTATTTCAGATTCTTATAATCTGATTCTTTCTCATGGGGAAGGAGAGGTACCTTGCCAAATGGCCTGTCTGAAAGCCTCATTGTATCTGTTCCAGTGCCAATACCCTTAATCAAAACCGGGTTGTCGCACAGCTCAAATGCCTTCTCCTTTGAGGCCAGAATTGCCACGGCTGCTCCATCCGACATGGTACATACATCCAATCTAGTCAGTGGATAGGATACCATGGGTGAGTTTCTAACATCTTCAACAGATATATTCATTGGGCTCTGAGCGTATGGGTTGTGCAATGCATTCTTATGGTTTTTTACCGACACCATAGCCAGCTGCTCTGGAGTTGCCCCGAATTCATGCATATATCTTACCGCCATCATTGCGTAATATCCGGTATAGAATCCACCAACGGGGTAATCGAAATTAGTGTCACTTGCAAGGGCTATGAATTCGTTTCCTTTCCAGGTATTTACATGCGACATGGTTTCGAAACCGTAAACCACACAGGTATCCATTCTGCCAGAGGCAATTTCATTAACCCCAGTTTGAAAGGCAAGACCACCTGTAGCTCCTCCACCCTCAACCCTCATACTGGGCTTGGGTGTCAATCCAAGATAATCCTGCACCATAATTCCAGACATTAATTGTCTCTGAAAATGATCTGAGAAATAAGAGGCAACTGATCCATCAATATCCTTCAACTCCATGCCAATATCATTCATGGCATAATCAAATGCCTTCTTAACTCGCAGCCTGAAATCCATATCTGGCGAAGCTTTGCTGAATTTGGTAACTCCGCCAGAAATCATGTACACCTCTCTTTCTGATTTTCCCATTTTAATCCAATCTTAATGTAATCTTTGTAATATTAACTTTTATTAATTTATATACGTAAAACACCTTTTCACTTAGTGGCTGATGCCAAAAAATTATTATTAAACAAATCAGGATTGATTAACTTGAATTAATATTGGTTGCTTTCTCTTTCTATAGAACATTAAGATGTTACAAGCAGTTCAGTTATTTTTTCCCTTATTGAGTCCGGAATTGCTCTTTTTCTGCCATCTTTGCCAACCCACACTGCAACTGTTGCCCCGCTCGCATATATGTTATGGTTTTTTTCATCAAAAATTTCATGGGAAAAAACAACGCTTGTATTGCCTATTTTTGATATCCATGTTTTTACTATTGGATTATCCAGAAAATGAATTGGTTTTTTAAACTCTATATCTGCATGCTTCACGACAAAATCCACATCTTCAGGATCAAAAATACCTATATTTTTTAGAAAGAAATTGGTTCTTCCCAGCTCGAAGAATGTCAGATAAACGGCATTATTGACATGATTCAAACCATCAATATCTGCGATTCGCACCTGGATCTTAACCTGATTAAATTTATCGTCCATATTTCCCGATTTTCTTTTGATAATTACATTTTGCTTTAAATGACATATTATTAAATATTTCCATTTTTCTAACTTATAAAAATATTTATAGTTCATTGACCTAAACATATTATGAAGAGTTCATATGCAGCTAAAGTAGAGTTTCCTATGCCGCCGCCTGTTGTATCGGAGTATGTCTCCAATCCGTGGCTATTTTTTAACCCAATGTCCCACATTGTAATCCTGAAAAAAATTACAGATGATAAATGGGACATGATTTTCGCCCCGGATATTGATCAGACAAAGGGTAACTCTTTCTACGGTATTATGAATGGCCCGACCCTGAAAGGAAAGGAAATAACATACAGTTGTGAGAGTCTCAACAAGGAAATAAAGATGAATCTGAGATTAAATTTAAACACTGTAGCGACTGAAACAAGCCTTACCATAGAATGGGATGTTGAAACATCTGTTCCATTTTTTGAGAAATTCAAAGGAGAGAATTTTACACTTTCCCCGGAGCACATGTTTAAGAAGCATCTGGTTCAAAGGGTTCCTGAAATGTTAAGCTTGATAAATTACAGAGAACAGGGAAGAGAATATCTGTTGGAAACAATGACGCTTTCAGGTGCCAAGGCAATACCCTACATTAAGACAAAAGCCCAGGAAATCAAGAACTGCATTGTAATTGGAACTTCTAAAACAATGAAGTTTACAATAAATGTTGTAGATGAGCAACTCTCTTCAATTAACGCCGAAAGCGGAAACAGAGAAACATTTGGTGGAGAGGCAATCCTTGAAATACTTAACAATACAGAATTGATAGACATTGGGATTTACGATGTTTCTGCAGAAAACCAGATCAAGGATCTCGTTGAAAAACAGTATGAAAAGACGCTTTCGGCTGTCTGATTTAAAAATCCAAAATTTAATAGTTTAAAATTAATTTTCATAATTAAAGATTAAGTGCTAAACATTTTATAACAATATTGTATCTATCCTCATAAACATAGAAAAGCAGGACATGGTTAACATGGATGACAAAATGAAGTGCGATCCGGAAATATATACTAAAATCTGGCGTGATTTGATCTCTATCTATAAAAATCTCTATAAAAGAGTTGAATCTAAATTTGCTGAAAATGGAATTTCTGTGCTTGAATACAGAATATTGAGAATTCTTGAAGAAGAAGGTAAAATGACCATGGCAAGCCTTGCCGACAAAAATTATGTGACACAGGCATGGATAACGGGCCTCATAGATAAAATGGAAGGAAAAGGCTTTGTAATAAGGAACAGGTCTGAAACTGACAGAAGGGTTATATTTATAAGTGCCACAGAAAATGGCCGGAACTTTCTGGAAAAAATGAGAATTATCCATGACCAGATACTTGCAGAAACCTTTGCTTTCATGTCACCAGAGGAGGCAAAGAAAATCCTGGAAATACTTGAAAATCTTAAAAATCAAATGGAAGATGAGCCAAAGCTCAGGGCCTGAATAACGATTTAAGAAAGCCAAAAAGAACTGTCAGAAAGAATAATAGAGATACGATCATGCCTTCCCCTTTTTTTGCTTCTTCATCATTATCCTTAACCGGAACCTCTATGGCACATCCTATTTTAGGCATGTTTAATCATTTATTAATGGATTAAATTTCCTTAAGCTTAATTATAAGGTAAAATTTCAACGCATTGAGCAAAAATAATAAATGCTACAAATCAATGTCCGAAGGCAAAGCTCCGGTAGTGTAGCCAGGCCAAGCATTAGGGACTCTCAATCCCCCGACTCGGGTCCAAATCCCGACCGGAGCATTTTACACTTCGCTTTAGATAATCTCTTCGAAAATGGAGAAACATCTCATTTATCTATATATCCCAGCATCGTATTTTATTATGTATTAAAGATGATATATGGATGGATCTTTCTCTCTCTCATATTTGGGATTGATCTAATTTTTCATAATCTTTCTTTAGAATTAATTTTTTAGTGCCTTTTATTAATTCTGTGGGCACAATTCAAACTTATTTTGTTAAAGATGGTTAGAATTATCCAAAGTGATTTTACAGTAAGAAATTTATAATGTATGGAATAAATCCATGAGTATAAAATAAAGTTCCTGAATTTCAATTATGTTTTAAGTAAATTAAACCGCCCGGAATGGATCAATATTTAGTATTGCCTTTAATTCATCTTAAATCAGAGTAAGATCAAACGAGAAAGAAAAGTATATTACAAAATTATCCTAAAAAACCGTTTGAATTCTTTTCAAAAATATAATCTCTAAAATCAGGTGTAAATTTATTCCGAATCTAATAGTTTAATATACAGATAATTCCTTTATATTTCTTTAAGAACGGCCCTGCATGGTGCACCATCTTCAGACATATTTAATGGAAGGCATATAAATTCATATTTTCCAGGTTTTACATCCTTTAGCACAATACCTTCCACGATTATTATATCCTTTTTCATGAGTGTCTTATGCACAACAGGTTCAGGTGAGCCAAATTTCTCTATGGAGAGATAATCTATTCCTACCAGTTTTACATTTTTCGCTGCTATCTTTCTGGCTGCTTCAAGGGAAAGGTATGTAAAGTCTGTATGAAACTTATCATAAAGATTTGAATTCTTGGTTTTAAAAAGTAAAATTTCTTCCGGGTTTTCAGGAATATGTCTCTCTTCAATACTATCTCCTTTAACCTCAATCACATCGGCCCTCCCAAAAAAGTTTTCTAGAGGTATCTGGTTTGCCCTCTTGCCATCAGGAATCATATGATAGGGTGCATCAAAATGGGTCCCGGAATGGGTTTCCATTAATACCCTCATAATATGAACATGATTGACTTCATGGGTAAAATATTCAAATTCCTCATAATCAGCATCTCCAGGATAATTTATTATGCCTCTTTTCAGTGGCAGACTTATATCTATCATAACGCAGATATTTTAATTTCATACTTACGTCTTTTTACCAATTTCTAATTAAACCTACTCCAGTCATATAGGGGCGAACATTACAGCCATGCTAAGATTTTAATAAACATGATCAGGTATATATTCATTCGATTAAGTAAATATTAATTTAAGTTCTCCATGTTGTAGCCTTTACCTATTACAAAGATATTAGATGACCCTTTAGCTGCCTACAAAGCATCTTTAACCTCTTCAATGCACTTTGTCACTCCTTCCTTTAAATTCATCGATAGGAACTATGGGCGTCCCATTTAATTGCTTGTTGAGCTTGCCCATGATTACTTATTTGATCCCTTAGATTAGAACTCATCATAATTTCCACCTCTATTTCTGGATATTGAAATTTGTCATAACTTTCATCGATCCAGCCGGCAACATCAACCATTACTTGTTGACCGTGATTCCTTTTATAATGGACAAACCCATCATTATCAAAACCAAAAATGTAATTTGCATTTTTCCTATTTCTAAGTTTCTGACTATGTCTTAATGGGAATATTGCCATACATTGGAGGATATCCTGAAACATTATGTAAGGAATAAATAACACAAATTCAATTATTATAACGACGTGATAGTGCACAGAAAACTCATAATTGATGATAGAATAGAATGTATATGTAAGGAGTACTATAACTTAGACCAATCTGAAGTAATAGGATTAGATAAAATGGATTATGTGGAATACTTGAAGGGTTATGAGATTGTCAATGACAAGGAATTTCCGGGGTAGGTTTTATCCTTAAAATCAAAAGATGACAGGGATGAAGAAATATCGCATCAATCTTTGTATTACAAAAGTTGGTAATAAGAAGCGGAAAGAACTTAAACGTTAAACAAAAGGCAGTCAATATTCTTGTACAACAATACAAGAACACTGCGTTAAAAAATAATGAATTATGATGTTGCTCTAAAATTTCACTTTGTATATGGTGCAAAAGTTTTCCGATCAAACATATCCACTTATTCACAATGGGTCCGCCCGGATTTGGACCGGGGTCTCCAACTCCCGAAGCTGGAAGGATACCAGGCTA
>JAGDXN010000057.1:3292-7285 GCA_023256455.1 Cuniculiplasma sp. | reverse complement strand
AGAGAGAAGCAATGGACGAGGATGCAAATGAATCCATGAAAAAATATTTCTTCCTGACGGAATTAAAACTCCTGGGCATTACGTAATGAAAATCGTCTCAGATAAAGGAAATTTTGGCTCAATATGGTTCGAGATAAGGGAAAGAGGATATGGGGAAAGTGCAATGAAAACATTAGAAGAATTTGCCAGATAATATGAGGCACAAAGAATATAACTCAATGTATTCGGCCATAACAAAGTAGCCAGACATTTATATGAAAAGATGGGCTACAGGGAGTTAGCAATTACGATGCATAAGCACCTATAAATTCCTAAAATATCCAGCCTGTAGATTTTTTAAAATATTTAAATGCCTCATGAAAAACCATGTCAAGAATTTTGTAAAGAAAATTACAATTTCATCCTCATCAGAATATATTGGTGTAAAAAGCCCTTCTTCTGGGTTCATTTAATATTCCATCCCTGGGTCCGTTCTCGTTGGCATATTCCTTTATTTCATAGGGTGGGCCAAAAACCTCCTCCATGCCAGAAAAGTTTGGATCGATGGTCAGCAGGAATGTACCTTCCATTTCCTTCATAATTTCCGCCAGATCCCTGAAATCTTCCATTTCAAAGTTGATATCATACCAGTCCTGACCGGAATAGGGCGGATCAAAATAGAAGAAAACATCATTTCCATCATATCTTTCAACCAGTTCTCTGAAATCCATGTTCTCTATCTTCCATTTTTTAACCTTTTCCTTAATTTCATCCATCTGATCAAGTGTTCTGGAGATATATGACATTGATGCTTTCTCCTTTCTTGTTGCATATGTGTTGCCCATGCCACCAAAGCTCAGACTCATTTTCATTATGAGCAGAACTGATTGGACATCTTTCTCAGGAATTCCCCTTTCCTTCGCCTGTTCCCTGATGATTTTTTCTGTTTCCTTATCAACAGAAGATCTGGATTGACCTCTGTCTGCCCCATATGACCTTCTGAATTTTACACCTTCTTTCAATAAATAATAGACGTTTTGAGGCCTTTTTTGTATGGACAGGAATACATTCACAAGATCCTGATTTAAATCGTTATACACAGTACTCCTGCTATCAATGTTTAAGGAAACTGACCCTGAACCTCCAAAGACATCCACGAATAGATGCTTATGAGAATTTTTGTAATAATTTTCAATGTCAGGAATAAGTACCTTTTTTGAACCTGGATACTTCATTATTCTCAAATAGTTCATAACAGGGCCGTATCCATAGGATGTTAATAAATATCCTAAAATGCAGGGATCAGAATATGTCATATTTTTGCATTTTCCATAGATTATTCAGCCTATATATGTATAAATAAGGTATTTGACAGTGGAAAAATTCTGGATCAATATTTAAGTATATTCTCATTCTCACCGTTTATGGGTATTGATCCAACTCTCCAAAGCGCAGTTGAAATGTCAAAGAAAATTGAACCCTGGCAATTTAAAGCTTCACAGATACCCGAACTGAGACGGATACTTGAAACAACATACAGGTCTGAAAGCACTGTGAAGATGGAAAAAACTGAGGAAATTGATATAAAACTTGAGTATGCAAATCTAAAGGCAAGAATGTATACGCCTTTCAATTCCTCAGATGGCCTTATAATTTATTTCCATGGAGGAGGATTCATTTTTGATTCCATCGATTCCCATGACGACGTATGCAGGCTCATTTCAGATATTTCAAAATGCAGAGTTCTTTCGGTTGGATACAGGCTTGCACCAGAATTCAGGTTTCCATCTGCAGTGATGGATGCATATAACTCGTTTCTATGGGTACTTGAAAATGCTGAAAAACTAAATATAAACAGGAACAGAATTGCCATAATGGGAGACAGTTCTGGGGGAAATCTATGTGGTGCTGCAAGCCTCATGCTGAGAGATAATGGAAAACCCCTTCCCGCAATGCAGATTCTTGTTTATCCCTTTGTGGGCCTTGACCAGTCGTCCTTTTCCATGAGGGAATATTCCAAGGGATACAGGCTTGACAGGGAGACACTTCTATGGATCGCAGATCTTTATTTATCTTCAAGAGAAGATTTCATATCACCCTATTTTTCTCTTTTTACAACAGATTCTTTTAGAGGTGTGGAAGACACATTAATAGTTACAGGAGAATATGATCCTCTCAGAGATATGGGCGAGAGCCTTGCAGACAGAATGACAAAGGATGGCGTCAATGTTACATGTATAAGAGCCCTTGGCATGGTTCATGGTTTTGTGAGCTTTACCTCCATATCCCCGGCGGCAAAGAACATCATGGAAATGATCTCCTTCATTGCAGGCAGAAGACTTTCAGAAAAATAGAATATCAATGGGGTAATTATTCCCCCAAGGTAAAGGATACTGATGGAAAACAGCGAACAGATACCTCTCAGTTACAGCAAAAGATGGAGGCTATGGTATTCATCATACATAACATCCAATCTTTCAGCCGGGCTTTTAAACCCAATGATTCCCCTATTCATTTCAATCTATTTTGATAAATCTGTCATTTTTGTGGGTATAGCATCATCCCTTTCATCCATTTCTTCCGTAATTGCATTGATTTTATGGGGTAACATTTCGGATAATGTAAAGAAGAGGAAGATATTTGTTCTTATAGGATTCGCAGGCAGCTTTGCATCCCTATTTATGATTGCCTTTATTTCAACAATATACGAATATCTGGCCATACTTGTCCTTTACCAGTTCTTTGCCATGGCCTCTGTGCCCGTATCCACTCTACTTGTAATTGAAAATGAGCAGGAGAGTCAGTGGGCAAGAGTGGTTTCAAGTTTCAGCGCCATTTCCACCATAGGAACAGTTTTTGGCCTTGCCTTTGGACTCCTGATTGTGGTTGAAAATCCAAACTCCGTTGGAATGCTTAAGAACATATACATAATAGCATCAATCTTTTACCTCATATCCTTCTTTCTGGCTCTTTTCCTTCTTAAAGAATCGGAGAAAAAGATCAGGAGAAGTGCCATACCTGACATATTTTCACTCAGGGCATTCGAGAGAACAAGATACGCGCCGACCTATGTTATCCATATAGTGAAGCTGTTTGGCAGAAAATCTACAGAAAAAATGTCCGGGCAATTAAGGTTATACCTTTTCATATGCGCCCTTCTCATGCTTGGATTCCAGTTATTTTTCACCCCATATCCAATCCTTCTCATAGACAATTTCAGGGCAAGCGAACCTGAAGTCTATTTCATGTATCTGCTTAATAGCGCCTTCTCTGTGATATCTTTCAGAATGGCTTCATCCTACATAAAAAAGAGAAGCCTTGAAAGGGCCATGTATCTCCCCCTTTCCCTCAGGATTGCCATATTTTCCGCAATGGCATCAATCCCCTTTTTTGGCCTTTATACAGATTCATTCATGATAGTTGTTATAGGAGTTTACGGTTTCATGGGTTTCCTGTGGAGCTTCATAAGCATATCCCAGATAACCACAGTTACAAGAATGGCATCACAGAAACTCAGGGGAAGAGCTGTGGGATATTACAACAGCATCCTGGGGATAGGGCAGATTTTGGGTGCACTTTTTTCCGGATTCCTGGTTTCGCTTGAGGGCTTTGCCCTTGATTTTGTAATTTCTTCTGCCATAGTTCTAATTGGTTTCGTTGCGATTATAAGGATGGGTTCAAGCATTCGAGATCTTGATCGTGGAAACAGAATAAAGAATGATCAGGCTATTTCACAGTGATTGAAAAGTCTGTGCCCTCCCATTTTCCTGATTCTGGCCAGTAGAATGTAAATAGAAGTTCCGACTCTTCTGTTTTATTTTCGGTTGAAATATCCAGATAGAAAAGACCATTATCGGCCATCATGGACGTTTTATCCCTGACAGAATGCCAGCTGTCCCAGGAATGGTGAAGTGTAAACTGGTTATCTGATATGAATCTGACGGTCCTTCCCCTTTCGATCCATCTGAACCTGTTTTTGAAACTCCATATGGAAAGCTTGCTCTGCTTCTTTTT
>JAGDXN010000057.1:0-3236 GCA_023256455.1 Cuniculiplasma sp. | reverse complement strand
CCCTTTGATGGAATATCTTCTGAATCCCATATCTGTTCAGGTATCATCCCATTGTTTCCTGTCTGTCTTTCCATGGTTTTTAACAGTTTCTCTGCCTCGCTGAAATTTTCAGAGGCTATTTCATACATTGCCCTTTCTCCCACAAGAAGGGGCCATCCCCTGCCCCTTCCTGTCCCATCGAAGGGTGAGCCATCATCGTGTTCACCATAGCCATCATGGTTATATCTGTGCCACACGGGACCCGATTTTGTTTGGGTTTTCAGGACCATGTCAATTACCTTTACAGTATTGAGAATCTTAGGATCATCCCATGCCCTCAGTCCAAACCTTACAAGGGCGAGAGACCCTGTGCTTATTATATCCTCTCTGGAAAAACTGCTTTTTCCGTCTCCCCTGTTTTTAATGGGAATTATTCCCCTTATGCTTGAATCCTGGACGCCTGCAGGGGAAATTCTGATGTAATGCCCATCTACACCGGCCTTTCTTGAAAATTCTGTATCCCTTACATATACCCATCTTTCGATGTTGGAATTATATGCGTCTGCGATCTCCTGGTAGAATTCTGCCCTTCTTCCACCCATGGCCGATTCCATTTCAGATGCTGCAATAAGTGCGTTTATTTCAATTGCTATTGTGAAGGGGGAATATCCTCCGTCCTCTTCCCATCTGTCCTGATCTGTTGCCGGTCCATTAAGGCATATATAATCAGCAGCCTTCCTCACCATTTTTATGTAATCGTCCAGTTGAATGCGATCTCTCTTCCAGAGCATATAGGCAAGAATCACGGGGAAGGCAGTCTCATCCATCTGTATTCCGTGCCAGTATGGATTCCCGTCAAGCCACATATTCTGAGGCCAGTGGCCATCAGCTTCCTGCGTTGATCTCAAATATGAAAGGGCCTCCACTGCATCTTCATCGTCCCCAATGCTTATGAGTGCACCGGCAGCCTCCACCATATCCCTTGGCCATATGAGATGGTAGCCTCCGATATCGTTATCTCCCTTTGAAAAACCCCACGGTATGGAAAGGCTTGCAATTATGGCCCCCTTGAACTGGGATCCTGCCTGATGAGTCTTGATCACACTGGCGCTCCGCCTTGAAAGTTTAAACTTCTCAACTGGCGGTATTTCATTTTCAATCCTTGAATAGAAACTTTTCCAGTTATACTTGAAGGCATTAAGCTTCCTTTCCCATCCCTCTGAACAGCTCAGAAGTGTTTTCAGGGCAGCCTCTTCCGGAGTGTCTCCAAATCCTATAAACACTGTAAATTCCCTTGACTGGTTTATCTCCGCAGTCAGCGCTATGTTGCCATCGTCCGCTCTCTCATATGTGTATTTCAGATCATGCTCCTTTGAAATGATCTGCCATCCGTCTGAAACACCTGAATAACCAATGCTCATCCTGCTCTGTGCCGAAGGGGAATATATGGCCATGGATGTGCCATTTCTGGAGGCTATGAGGAAATTCTGACCCTTATAATTCATTACCCAGCCACTGTTTCCATAGCCTGAATTCTTTATATGGGGTGCAGTCAGGGAGTATATCTTGAGATCCATGCCGCTCATATTTCTGAACTTTACATGTTCAATAACAACATCTCTTTCCGGGTCGGAAAAGATTATTTTATCGATCTCGTATTTGCCTTCCTTCTGCCTGTTATGTATTGTAAATGCAGGTATTCCATCCTCTATGCAATCTGTTTCAGTAAGGCAATCCCTCTTTTCTTCAGAAAAAAATCCATTGCCGGCTATTAGATATTCATGATCCCTTGTGTTTGCTATGTCAATTCTTGGATAAAAAATCTCATTTATAATGCCGTGAGATACTGTGTACCAAACACGGCTTGCAGGTGAAAGGGCCGATCCTGTGCCATCCTTGGCGCTGGATGTCCATCTTGGCGGAATGCCCGGTTTTCCCGGTGCCTCGTTTTCCATGAAAGTATATCCTCTTATGGGTTAATATTGCTTTTGCCATTCCGCTTTATATATAATTTTCAACCCCTTCAGGATAAAGGATTTCCTCAATGATCCTTTCCTTTTTATTTAATTCCTCTGTGTTTCCTGCAGTAACACATATGTGTCCCATCTTCCTCTTTCTCCTTATTTCCTTCTTCCTGTACATGAAGATCCTTGTTCCACCCATGCCCAGTATTTTTGATATGGCCTCACCGGAAAGATCTGTGCCGATAACATTCACTATGCCGGAGGGCACATATGTTACAGGATCCTCCATGGGTATTCCCATCACTGCCCTGACATGGTTTTCGAATTGTGAAATTGATGTGCCCATAAGGGTATGGTGGCCTGTATTATGGACTCTGGGTGCATATTCATTGATGAGCGGGCCATCCTCCGTAAGGAAGAACTCTATGCCCATTATCCCGATGTAATCCAGTTTCTTCATGAGAGAGGATGCTATTTCCTTCATCCTTTCCACAGCCTCCCCATCCTTAATCCCTGTTGAGTTCCTTATTAATATGCCATTTTTATTTACATTATAGGAAGGTTCATAGAAAATTTCCCTTCCCTGGCTGTCCCTTCCGCAGATTATGGATGCCTCAGATTGATAATCAACATATTTTTCTACGACAAAATAGCCATCCTCATTCTCAGGAAAACCTTCCATATTATGGTAGTAATACTGACCCTTCCCATCATATCCCCCTGTTGACCTCTTTATGACAAATTTTTCAAAATGCCTTGATTTTTCAAGTGCCTCTTTACCATTCTTTGCTATGATGAATTCACCCACAGGAAAGGAATTATCCCTTAGAAACTCCTTTTCCAGATGCCTCTCCATTTTAAGCTCCACCGATTTGAAACCTGGCCTGAGTTTTCCATTTTTTTGGGCATATTCAAGCATCTCCCTTCTTACATGCTCAAATTCAAAGGTCACATAATCTGAACTGTCAACAAAACTATGGAAATCCTCCCTGTCATATACATCTGTTGCAATCTGGACCGCAGGCTCATCCCTGCTTTCCACATAGACATGGAATGAAAGGGGAAGACCCCTGCTTTCAAGAATCATCATTGTACCAAGCTGGCCTCCCCCGGCAATTCCCATATTACTGGGGAAGTTTGATGTTTTCCACATTTTCTTTCTCCCTCTCCATGAAGTTTCTCATCTTGAAGGCCAGCTCAGGATATTTTAGAGAAAGCATTCTTACCGCAAGAAGGGCTGCATTTTTTGAATTGTTTATTGCCACAGTTGCCACGGGTATTCCTCCAGGCATC
>JAGDXN010000056.1:27078-46747 GCA_023256455.1 Cuniculiplasma sp. | reverse complement strand
ATATGTGGTATTTTTCCATGGATTCCCCAAAGAGAATAATTTCTCTATGGAATTTAAGGTTCCCTGACAATTAATCATAAAATTAAAAATACTCCATTTTCTGGATAATTCCTGAGAAACGGATTTTTAAGAAAAAGGAGACAATTATGGGATGCAACAGGTCTTCTTAAGATTTTAATCCTGTTCAGGTTCTGTAATGTCTGTATTTTATGAAGAAAAGAATGTCATAGCTGATCTTTATGGCCGCACCAGCCATGAAAACACCAGCAGGAAAGACCTCAAGGAATATTCCTGCCAGTCCAGGCCCCGGTATTTGACCCCCATTCCTGGCTGCAAGGAATGAGGAGTTTGCCCTTATCCTATCTTCCTTGCTAAAATAGGAATTTATGAAACTATCTCTCGCAGGAACATCCATCTGGCTGGTACTCTGCCTCAAAAACAGGAAAATTTCACTCAGTGGGAGAAGGTGGAATACCGGTACCATGAAGAGAAATACGTTGCTAATGAGATGGGTATATACCATCGTTTTTACCAAACCAATGGAACCGGAAATAAAACTGGAAATAATCACTGAAAAGGCGGTGATTATGTTCACGATAATAAATATGAAACCTGTCTGTGAAAGGGTCGTATGGTAAACAACATCAAACCACAGAGATATTATGGATGAATTTACGAGGCCTCCTCCAAGAGCATCCAAAGAGAAAAGGGCTGATAGGGTGAAAATGTCCTTTTTTACCTTAACATTTACCTCATTAATCCTTTCCTTCTTACCATCTTTTACGGGCATCTCCGGGAATTCAAGAATCAGATAGATGGCAATCTGGATCAGGGAAATCAAAAATATTACTTCAAAAATCAATAAAAAGGAATCTTGGGGAATAAGGAAGAGGAATGTAGATGCCACTGCGCCGCTTCCATAGGAAAGGAAATTATATATGCTGAATAGAAAATTCTTTTCCTTCTGAACCTCTGTATATGTGCTTATGGTATATTTTTCCAGGGACTGATTTGTGGCAAAATCCCTTCCCCCAAGGGATATTCCTCCTATTATGATTGACGCAATGAATGCAAAAACACTTTGAAAATAAAGAAGGATAAACAGGGCAGTGGAAAACAGAAAGGATAGAAGAAGCAACTTTTGTTTTATTCCCAGATTAATTATGGTATAAAGGTAAAGAAAAAAAGTGGATAATGCAAGACTGAAAAGAACAATCACAGAAATCTGGATTGGGTCTAACCCTTTGCTTGAAAGAAAATAGGGTGAAGAAACTGCAATGGTGGAAAGTATAAATGTCCTCGATGACTGTGAAAGGCTAATCAGCAACGGTTCTTTTCTCATTTTATCACTCTTTTCCTTTCTATTATAACGGAGATGGGAATCATATTACTATGGATTGGGTTAAATCAATAATTGTATAAAAGAACTCCTGAAGGATGAAGATAATCCATATTCATATGTGGTCAGGTAAAAGGAGCAGTAAAAGGAGTATATATTTAAAAAAGAATAACAATATAATCGATTATGGAATTACCAGAGCATGAGAGCAAAAATTTCAGTTATTGGAGCTGGAAATGTTGGCGCCACAGTGGCTCAGTTCCTTTCTATTGAGGATCTTGGAGACATTTATCTTTTTGATGTAGTCGATGGAAAGCCTGAAGGCGAAGCACTTGATATGATGGAGGGGACACCTCACTGGGGTGTGGACAACAACATAAAAGGATTCACAACAACAAACCCGGAAAACTATGCACACCTTAAGGGCTCAGATGTTATTGTAATAACAGCAGGTCTCGCAAGAAAGCCTGGTATGAGCAGAGATGACCTTCTTGTTAAAAACATCGGGATTATTAAGGATGTGGCAGAAAACGTTAAGAAATATTCACCGGAATCCATAATAGTTATGGTTTCAAACCCGGCAGACACAATGGCCTATGCATTCCAGAAGGTCAGTGGAATCGATCCGAAAAGAATAATCGGACTTGGTGGATCACTGGATAGCTCAAGATTCAGGACATTCATTGCAATGGAGCTTGGGGTATCTGTAAAGGATGTCAATGCATTCGTTGTTGGTGGTCATGGTGATGATATGGTTCCATTCATAAGATACTCAAGTGTTGCAGGAATGCCTATTTCAACACTCCTTCCAAAGGAAAAGATAGATGAGATAGTAAAGAGGACAAGGTTCGGCGGAGGAGAAATTGTAGACCTTCTCAAGACAGGAAGTGCATATTATGCTCCAGGAATATCCATAACTGCAATGGTTGAATCCATAATTAAGGACAAGAAAAGAGTCATACCATGCGCAGCCTACATGGATGAGGATGCAGCAAAACACTACTCAGCAAAAGGACTCTTCATTGGTGTGCCCATAAAGATAGGAAAGGAGGGTGTGGAGCATATATACAAGATAGATTTCAACGATGAGGAAAAGGTCCTCTGGAATAAGACTGTTGAATCTGTCAAGAAAAACGGAGAAAAGGTAGATGCAGTGCTTTCCCAGCACTGATAAAATTTAATTTTTCTTGTTTTTAAGATAATTTGAATAAAATTCTGGATATTTTTCGTATTCTACAGGATCAACATAACCCGCTTCCATGAAGCCTTTCAATCTTAACAGGCATGAATCGCATTCTCCACAGGCCTTTTCCCTTCCCTCGTAACATGAATGAGTCAATTGGTAGGGTGCTTTCAGTTCCATGCCCATCCTTATTATTTCTGCCTTGGAAAGTCTCTGCAATGGTGCAATAATCCTTAGTTTGTTTGATTTTGCAAGGCCTGTTTGAAGTGCTTTTTCCATGGAGGATATGAACTCCGGCCTGCAGTCAGGATATCCGGAATAGTCCACGGCATTGACCCCAAGCATTATGGCATCTGCCCCACGCAGATCAGCAAGGCCTCCGGCAATGGATGTGAAGATAATATTTCTTCCTGGAACATAGGTGTTCGGAATATTGTCCCTTGAAATCCTGCCCTTCTCCACCTCCATGTTGTCTGTAAGTGAACTGCCACCAATCTGGGTCAGGTCTATTTTGAAAACCATTCTTTCAATGCCGTAATACTCTGCTATTTTTTTTGATGATTCCAGTTCAATCCTGTGTCTCTGGCCGTAGTCGAAACTTATCCCGGTGATCTCATACCCTTCCTTCAGGGCATATGCAAGCACGGTTGTGGAATCAAGGCCTCCAGACATTAAAACTATTGCCTTCATTGGATATCCTCTTCCCATGTGGCCTTCTGGCCAGGGCCTTCGTATACGGAAAGTTCAATTCTTTTTACATTCTTCCCGAATTTTACCCTTCTCAAAAGTTCATGTGAAAAGAATCTTGCCAGTTCCTCACTTGAACTGTGGCTTACATCGCAGAGGAAAATAAACTCCTCGGGGACAACCATTTCATATTTTTCATAGTTTATGTAATATTTTCCATTCTCCTTTCTGTGTTTTATTCCCTCACCATTGATGGGAAGAATCAACCTGTGGTCAACGTCTTCAAGCATGGCCCTCAATTCCTTTTTTACCTGTACAAAATCTGCAACCATTCCATTTTCAAGTTCCCCATATATCTTAAGATCAATGGCATAATCGTGGCCGTGAAGCCTCTTGCACTTTGAGTGTTCCGGAATGAAATGAGCTGCTGCAAATTTCAAGTTTGTATCCCAACCATTTATGAATATACTCATCATTGTTTTTTCCTCCTCTCTTTCATCCTATCCCAGACATCGTCAGGAAGCATTGAAAGGTCATTGAACTCCCCGGCCCCTCTGAGATATTCTCCACCATCTATCCTTATTACTTCACCGTTAATAAAAGATGAAAAGTCACTTAAAAGGTACGCTGCAAGCTCAGATATCTCCTCTGTGGTACCAATCCTTCTGGAGGGATTTTTCTTTATTAGATAATCTTCAAAGGACTGATCCGGAATGAGATTTTTCCACGCCCCTTCCGTCTTGAAAGGTCCGGGTGCAATGCCATTTGCCCTTATTCCCTTTGGCCCCCATTCCACAGCAATGCTTTTTGTAAAGGTGCTCAGGCCTCCCTTGGCGGCCGCGGATGGAATAACATAGGCAGAACCTGTTTCAGCATAGGTTGTGAGTATACTCAGAACCACACCCTTTCTTTTGTTTTCTATCCACTTTTTACCGGTCTCAAGAGTGATGTTTATGGAGCCGTTCATAACAATATTAATCACTGACAGGAATGCATTCATTGATAGATCCTCAGTTCTTGATATGAAATTCCCTGCTGCATTATTCACAAGCCCATCCATCCCGGAAGAGGAGAATATATCATCTACAATTTTCCTTACCTGTTCATATTCCCTTATATCTACAGGGAAGAAATTGCATTCTGTTCCAGATTCCTCAATAATTTTTTTTGCCCCGGCCAATTTTTCCCTGTCTCTTCCCAAAATATATATATTGGCACCATAGGACGCAAGTTTCCTTGAGATCTCCAGACCGAGGCCACTGCCTCCGCCCGTAACCATATAAAATTTACCCTTGAATGGCGATCCGCTTAACATAAAACTTTATGCCTTACACAGCATTAAAATTTTACATTATGTGGGTGTTGTCGAAATTGAAATCCATTTCCAAACTATTGAAATTCTTTACAGAATATGGGAGTTTGAGAAATTACAAATTCTTTGAAAAAAAGACAATTATGCATTCAGTATGGAATAGTTGGGGATTTAATGATATTTCACTTTCCCCCTATCTGAACCCTGAGGATCAATGGCTGTAAGAAGAAATTATAAATCCAATCCAACAAAAAGATGATAAAATCCATGTTTTCATGGTAATTTAATTTCTGCAAAATCGTCAGGTTCAGATAAACAAATATACTATTTAGTATTTCACCGAAGTAAGGGCGCGTGGCCAAGCCTGGATATGGCAACAGCCTCCTAAGCTGTAGATCAGGGGTCCGAATCCCCTCGCGCCCGTATGAAATTATGTTGCTGACAGTTGTTAAATAAGATTATTTTCAGGGCTCAGTTTCTAAAATGTATATTTTAAAATAAATTTGTGTTTGGAATATAAATTAAAAATGTTTTCTCCAATTTCATTCCATTCTTGGAGCAAGGAGATATTTAACCCTTTTTTCACCGCTTGACTGTGCAAATTCAAGTTCTATAACAAGAGGGTAATCGTTATTGAAAGCAAGCTTGAGATTTTCTGCAGTTCCAATGGATTTCATTATCTTTATGAGATATTCAGAAGGATAGCTGCTCTTAATTTCTCCATTAGATTTTATCTCTTTATAGTGCTCAGAATCAATCTTCATCTCTGCATCCTCGGAATCGCTCTTTGAGGATATGGTAAAGCCTTCTGGAGTCAGAATAAAACGGACCGAATCCCTGACGTCTGCAGCTGCCTTCAGACCTTTTTCAAACTGGCTCTTTGGAAAAACAATGTAATTTTCAGGATTTACTGAAGGCAGTTTTGGAGGATTTATATTTCCATATTCCAGAAGGGCTATGCTTTTGCTCAAATTTCCCATAGAGAACTTAATCTTTCCTGATGTGGGTACAAGAGTTACCTCATCAGAGTTGCTTCCAAGTTTTATTACACCTCTGAGTTTCTCCATATCCATGGGAAGATCGGTCTTCTCAGATACATCGTATTGTATGAAATTCTTTGACTCTACGAAAAGATCAACCATTGCTATTCTTGCACTGTCGATGGCCCTTATGTGAAGGCCATCCGGTTCAAATTCAAATTTAGCCTCATTCGTTATGGACCCAATTATGTCGGAGATTTCCTTTAGGCTCCCTATGGTCGTTACTACCTTCATAAAAGGATATGTGTATGGATGGAAATAAATGTTTTCAATATTGATCAAAGATAATGATCAAATCAGATAATAAAAAGATTTTTAAATGCAATAATACTGAAATTGTCCATATGATAGAGGATTCAAAATCTATGTGGTCAACAATGAGCCTGAATGTAAAGTTGAATTATGAAATATTTAAGGTTCTTTCAGATGTCAAATACACCTTCAGATCAACTGTAGTTTCAACTCAGGATAAAATAAAGATCATTTCCTTCATACCTGAGGATTTAAGCGAGATTGGAAAATTTAAGGTTTTTTTAAGGTCCATAGAAACAAGAGTATCTGGGGATATGAGCATAATTGAATATGAAAATCCTGATGATATGAACTTGAATTTTCTTTCAAGGCTGGTGAACACCGATGGAGTCATAGTAACACAGGTTTTCTCAGACAATAGTGGATTTCATCTATACTGTAAATTCCCAACATGTGTGAGGGAAAGACTTTCAGATCTGATCTTTGAAGCCGCAGGTGAGATTCCTACTATTAACATAGACCATTTTTCAGATATGGAAAGGTATAACCCTGTATTTCCCATAGAACTTGACAGAGCCATATATGAAATAAAAATAAGGAAGAAGATTCTATCAAATGAGGACAGTGCAGGCAGGGCTGAGTCGGATAATATGAGGACTGACAGGATAAGGCTTGTGGGACGCTTCTATGGGCATCTTCCCCCTGATATACAGATTGAAAAAACACTGGATTCAATGGCAATTTACAACCTTTCAGGTTCACTTAAGGAACCTCTGCTGAAAATGGTGGAGCAGAACATCCTGACATACATGAGGGAAGTGGAACTGGATGGAGAGGGAATAGTCTTGAAAATCCTCACACCACAGGCAAATGTGAGGGATATAATACGCATATTTTCAGACTTTATGGATGATGATCTGGAAATAATAAGCATAGGGGAAAGGGAAACAGGTTTTAATCAGGAGGAAACACTCAAAATATCTAAATAAATGGGAATAATAAGTTGCTGGTAACTGTTAATGAGCTCCCCTGAAGAACTGTTTAAAATCCTGAATATTAAAGGGTACGACGATCTTTTTTCTGATATTCCAGACAGCGTGAAAAAACCCTTAAAAGGAATTGGAAAGGGAAAGAGTGAGATGGAAATCACTCTAGAAAGTGAATCCGTTGGAAATCTGAACAGATCAGATCTCCGCATATTTCTGGGCCTCGGTGCCTATGAAAGATATATTCCTGCAGCTGTGGGAAACATCATAATGAGAAATGAATTTATCACAGCATATACCCCCTATCAGGCGGAAATATCTCAGGGAATGCTTCAGGCCCTTTTTGAATATCAGAGCATAATATGCGATCTTACTGGAATGGAGGTCACAAATTCATCCATGTATGATGGGGCCAGTGGACTGGCAGAGGCCGTAAGGATGGCATACAGGATAAATGGAAAATCGGAGGTTCTTGTTCCTGAAAATATATACAAAAACCACCTTGATGTGATCAGAACATATGCCACAGGCATGCCCATAGAGATAAAATTCTACGATGTAAATCATGATGGCACAATCGATCTGGAAAATCTGAAAGAAAGGGTAAATTCAAACACATGTGCCATCATAACTTATAATCCTTCCACATACGGAACACTTGATCCGGCGGTGCCTTCCATAGGAGAGATAAAGGGTGATGCACTGCACATTGCCTATTATGATCCAATCTCCCTGGCATTAATTATCGCTCCAGGGGAATATGATGCAGATATAGCTGTATCCGAGGGTCAGCAGCTTGGAATACCCTTGAATTTTGGAGGGCCCTATCTTGGTCTTTTTTCATTCAAGGAAAAATATGTGAGGAAATCCCCCGGGAGATTGATAGGTGAAACTCTGGATCACAACGGAAAGAGAGCATATGTCATGACCCTTCAGACAAGGGAGCAGCATATCAGAAGGGATAAGGCCATGAGCAACATATGCACAAACCAGGCCCTGATGGCCCTTGCCTCATCTGTTTACCTTTCCGTTCTTGGTAAAAAGGGGCTGGAATATGTGGCATCCAAAACAATGGAAAACTCAAGAAAGTTGACCTCAACAATTGACAGCGTTCATGGTTACAGGACAAGAAAGTCAAAGAACCCCTATTTCTCAGACATTATTGTGGATGTAGATTCAACACCCGATCTTATCTTTTCCTATCTGCAAAAAAATGGAATACTTGGAGGATACCCGGCAAATATGGCTGTTAATGGGCCATCTGCAAAAAACGGAAGGTCTGTTTTCTTTGCAGCTACAGAAATGACGGGGGAAGAGGATATGGAAAAATTGAAGAAAGTTCTGGAGGTGTTCTGATGCCTTACCACCAGGCTACTTATGACGAAAAAACCCTGAAAGAGATAGGGTCATCAAACACATTCGCTGTGGAAAAGGTAAATAAACCAGAAATTCCAGAAAAACTCAGGAGAAAGAATGTTGAACTTCCAGATGTGGCCGAATATGATGTTATAAGGCATTATGTCCATCTTTCTCAGATGAACTATGCCGTGGATACTGGATTTTATCCTCTTGGTTCATGCACAATGAAGTACAATCCAAAATTTGCAGACAGGATAGCAAATGACCAGAGGTTTACAAGGATGCATCCTCTCACTTCACCCGAATATTCTCAGGGTGAACTCCATGTAATGTATGAACTTCAAGAGTTCTTAAAGGCAAGTTCTGGTATGGATGCCGTGTCGCTCCAGCCTCTTGCAGGTGCCCAGGGCGAATATACTGCCATGCTTATTGTGAGGAAATACATGGAAAGCATTGGGCAAAGCAATAGGAATGAAATAATCATACCCGATTCTGCCCATGGGACAAATCCAGCATCTGCAGCAATGGCAGGATTTCAAACTGTTGAAATACCTTCAAAGCAGGATGGAAAGGTTGATCTTGAAGCCCTCAGGGATGCAGTCTCTGAAAACACGGCAGCATTTATGATAACCAATCCCAGTACCCTTGGAGTTTTTGAATCTAATATATTGGAAATTGAAAAGATTGTTCATGGCGCTGGAGCCCTTCTATATTACGATGGCGCAAACTTCAATGCAATTCTGGGCATCACATCCCCTGGCCTGATGGGATTTGACATGGTCCATTTCAACCTGCACAAGACCTTTGCAACACCCCATGGGGGAGGTGGCCCAGGAGCAGGACCTGTAGCAGTTAAGGAGAAATTGAGGGAATTTCTGCCTGTTCCCGTTGTGGTTAAGGATGGGAAAAAATACTCTCTGTATTATGGATATAAGAATAGCATAGGAAGGGTTGCAGGATTCAACGGTTCATTCATAAACTTACTCAGGGCATGGAGTTATATGAAATACAAGGGTGACGATGGCCTCACTGAAAATACAAGAAAAGCCGTACTCAATGCAAACTATATGGCAAAGAGGTTAGAGGGTATTCTTGATATACCTGCAAAGGGAATTAAGAAGCATGAGGTTGTGGCATCAAGCAAAAAAACAGGAAAAAGAGCGCTCGATATAGCCAAATACATAATCAACAATGGCGTGCATGCACCAACCATCTATTTTCCCCTCATAGTTCCCGAGGCACTTATGATCGAGCCAACCGAAGATGCATCGGTTGAAGATATGGAGCTTCTTATAAAATTAATAAGGGAGGCGGTTGAAATGCCCCAGGAGGAGATTGAAAAATTGCCCGTCAACCTTTCCATTGGAAGGGCTGATGAGGTAAGGGCTGCCAGAATTATGAAACTCCACTGGTAATTCAGGTGGTCCTGAACTTTCTTTTTTCCGCCTCAAAGATCTCTCCATCAAGACCAAGCACATTCAGAGTTTCATCTATATCCTCATTGGATACACCCCTGTTTTTGAATTCTCTCACAATTTCATCGTAGGCCGCCCCGCCTATGGGGGTATTTTTCTGTATGAAGGCAAGAATATCGTCCTTAAGCTTCATTGCCTCCCCTGAGGGCCTGGCAACGGAAACGGAAAGGGCTATCTCTTCAAGCCTTTGAATATCATAGGAAGGATATAATTTGGCAGATTCCATTGCACCTGTTGCCTCATCCTCTGTAAAGCCCCTTCCCATCAGGGATTCCATGGTCGCTTCAGGATTGTTTCTTATCTCCCTTATGGCAAGAAGCCTTCTCTGAAGGAGAAAGGCAGTTCTGGAGATCCAATAATTTGAGGACTCCTCATCTATTTTTCTCACGCTTTCGGGATTGATATTGACATACATCTTTCCCTCCTCCGTTCTGTAATAGGATGTCCTTCCCATAACAATTATTTCATCATTCACATTGACCTTTGATATGTCATTTTTCACATCCTGATTGAACTCCTTTGAGAAATATGTGACATAGAATGCGGCCGTGGGATCTGCAACTGTCATCTTTGTCATATCCCCCTCTTCGTTCTTTGCCATTAACTTTCCGCAAAAGAGAACCCTTCTTCCCACTGATCCCCCGGGAGTTACAAAATATTCCCTCTTGTAATCACCTTCGCCCTCCGTAATTGTGTTATTGCATTCCCTGAGTTCCGAAGAAAATATCCATCTCGCTGGTTCTCTCCTCTTATCATTCATATAAACTCCTCCTCCTGAATTTTTCTTATTTCATTGAGAGCATTTTTGTCAATATGGCCTATCTCAGTGGCGCGCAGATTAAGGCCCTGAGTATTTTCCCTCACATTTCCCTTCACATATATGGCATTGTGCAGAAGGGCATTTTCAAGCTTATCCTTTACTTCTCTTTTCAACGGGGGCCTGCTTTGGTTTTTCAAATAGGATTCCTCTATTCCGCTGATACTCTTTATGGCATCATACCCGGCATTTACCTGTATGTAATCTGTGCCGTCATCCAGTGTGAAATAGGCAAAAACATCATACTCCGGCAACAGGTCAGGGTGATCAGGGCATCTTATGTCATCTATCCTCTTTTTGCATTCCCTGCATCTTGTTATGAGGCCTGCCTTATCCCCCATACTGATTACAAAGCCGTTCACCTTGATACCTCCAACAGGATTCTTTATATCCTTTATGTAAACATAATCTGGCTCATCCCCTATGTTCAGGGTAATATATTCAACACCAGTCTTGTCAGATATGTTTAACCTGTAATATCCGTTGAACTCATCCAGTCTTGCCCCTTCAAGCCTCACAGCCTTGCCCGGTTTTAATTGAAGGCCAAAGGATGAAACGCCTATGGTCCCCGTCTGATCCTTCAACATATACTGGAATATTTTTCTCTTTTCCCCATCTTTCTCATATTCCTTGATCCTTTCATCCTTCACCAGGCCCTCTACAGTTACAAACTTATCCTTGATATTCAGATCCTTAATGCTATAATACCTGTAATTTCTTTTTACTTCCATATCCTCAGTGAGAAACTTAAACTCAGTTTTCTGGTCAAAATATACTCTTACCTTATCCTTATAGGTTTTGGAATAGCATCTCCTTATCTCATAAACATCCTTTTCCCTTACTGTGGATGGCAGCGACCATGCAGTATATGATATAACGCCGGTATCATCTCCAATCAGGCCGTAGTGGTATGTGGTTTTACCCTTTGATGTTTCCATATCTTTGCTTGAAAGGGACAGAATTTTTACCTTTATATTTAGATCAACAGCGTCTCCTGATATGTCAGATAATTTTACAAATTTTTCCTCTGCCATTGCATTCCTAATCCCATAAATATTATAGACTTATCGATTGTATGAAGGAATATTAAAAATAGATTAAATATTATCTGGTATTATAGTGGTGGAAGTGTAGACTCTTTGATAGGCATAATTGGAGGAAGCGGAATTTACGATCTTATAGAAGTGGAAGAGAGCAGAAAAATAGACACGCCCTTTGGGGTCCCATCTTCTGATGTGGAGATTGGAAATTTTAGGGGCAAGAAAGTTGCATTTATTCCAAGGCATGGAAAAAACCACAATATCCCGCCCCATATGGTAAACTATAGAGCAAACATTTGGGCAATGAACAGCATAGGGGTAAGTGAGATTTTGGGAATCAATGCTGTGGGTTCATTAAAGGAAGAAATGGCCCCGGGAGATGTTGTCATTCCGGACCAGTATGTTGACTTTACAAAGAACAGAAAACTCACATTTTATGATGGACCTGATGTTGTACATATCTCATCAGCAGATTCGTTCTGCCCGAGAATGAATGGGGAGATTTTCGAAGTATCGAAAAAATATGGAAAAACACATATGGGTGGTACCTATATGGTGATAGAAGGGCCCAGGTTTTCTACAAGGGCAGAGTCAAAAATGTTCAGGCAGTTTGCTGACATAATTGGGATGACACTTGTTCCAGAAATAAATCTCGCCAATGAGATGGCAATGTGTTATTCGATGATAGCAACGGTCACCGATTATGATGCATGGTCTGAAACTGCTGTGGAAGCTTCAGAGGTCATTAAGATATTGAAAGAAAACGAGGAGAAGACACAAAAGATTGTTGAGGACTTTTTGACGGTTCACAAGGAAGAAAGAACGTGCAAATGTTCTAACAGATTGGATGGAGCGAGGTTATAGATTTGATAAAAATAAAGTTTTTAGGCGGAGCAGAAGAGGTTGGGAGGCTTGGGATAATAATTGATATGGATGGAAAGAGATATCAGGTTGATTACGGTGTAATACCGGAAAAACCACCTCAGTTTCCCATGCCTCCGGAAGAGATTGACGGGCTATTCATTACCCATTCCCACCTTGACCATATAGGGGCAATGCCCATGTATTTTCAGGATGAGGGCGTGGATGTGTTTGCAACAGAAATGACTGCCAACACAACAAGGCCAATGCTAAACGATTCCATAAAGGTCACAGCCCTTGAGGGCTATGTGGAAAGATTTAACAGGGAAGACGTGGAAATGATGTATACCATGATGAATGTTCTCAGATATGGTGAGAAAATAACACTGGATGATACAGTGATCACACCATACTCAGCCGGTCATATACCGGGTTCAACAATGTGGAAGTTTGAGAACTCTGACGAAATTATGGTTACGGGAGATCTATACACAAGGGATTCCAAACTCCTTTCAGGGGCAAAGCCAAGAAAGACAAGGAATCTGATTGTGGAAAGTACCTATGCAGGAAAGAACCACGAGGAGAGGGAAGAGGTAAGGAAGAGGCTGAGAGACAGGATAAGCGAGGTCGTGGAGCATGGCGGAAAGGTTGTTTTGCCATCCTTTGCCATGGGAAGAATGCAGGAGCTCATAATGTCTCTTTATGATCTTCCATATAAGATTGCAACTGACGGGATGGGCAACCTCATAACAAGCATATACCTGAACACACCAGGCTATCTCAGATCAGAGAAAGAGTTTAGAAAGGCTGTGGCAAGAGTTAAGGAGGTCCGTGGAAAAAGAATGAGGGAGAATATGGATGATGTGGATATTATCATATCAACATCAGGCATGCTCGATGGAGGACCTGCCCTTGGATACATTGAGAAATATGTCCATGATCCAAAGAGTGCCATTTTCATGACCGGATATCAGGTGGAGGGCACAAACGGGAGAAATCTCATGGAAAAGGGAACGCTCAATCTTTCAGGCGCAGAGATAAAACCAGATATGCAGGTTGAGTTCTTCGATATGTCTGCCCATGCAGGCCACGACGATCTTGTGCAGTTCATTAAGGACTGCCAGCCTGAAAACGTAATTCTCTGCCATGGAGATCAGAGAGAGGCCATTGTGGACGATCTGGCAAACTACAATGTCATATTGCCATTTAATGGAAAGGAGTTCAAAATCGAATAGGGATAATATCCGGGATGGATTGAATTCTTCTCTTTTCCTCACTTATGTCTTGCCGAAGAGAAAAAACTAAGGGTTGAAGGTAAATAAATTATTTTTTGCCTTAAGGATACTGTTAAAATCTAAATTTTTTTGAAAGGCGAAGACTGATATTCATATGGAATTTCTCGGGACAATTTTGTCAAGAAGTTATTTCTTTAAAATTCCTGATACAGGTACATATTCCAAATCTATTCAATTTGGGCAAATCCAATCATACCATTTCTTCTCATAAAAACATCAAGGGGACCATAAAATGTGCAAGGAAATTTTGCGGTGAAATTAAAGTTTTTACAATGTTATGAACCGGTGCTTTTCAGTTTTAAACACCCAGGGAAACCACTGCATCAATTATGAACTGAACTGCAAATCCTGCAACAAAGAGACCAAATATCCTTGTAATCGCCTTCATTGATTTGTCTCCCAGAGCCCTGGATATGGGCGTGGCAAACCAGAAGAGTATTAAAACAATAACAAAAATGGAAATGACTGAGATTACTGTAAGGCCCATGGAAAGTAAACTTCTCTTTGAAAGTATAATTACAAGGGAAATTGCTCCAGGACCGGCCAGCAATGGGGTTGCAAAGGGTACAATCCCCAGATCGGGATTTTTGTACGATTTTCCCGTAGATCTGGGTCTGTCTCCCTCCCTGACCATTTCTATACCCATAATCAGGAGAATTATTCCTCCTGCAATCTGGATTGACATAAGAGAAATACCCATGAGAAAGAGCACGGTTGAGCCAATAAGGGTAAAAAAGACAAGAATTATGGTACCATAAACAAAAGCATCCTTTGTTGCAGTCCTCTTTTCCTGCTCAGAATAGTCAGAGGTCATGGTTAAGAAGAGTGCCATCGTACCGAATGGATCAATGACGACAAATAGAGGAAAGAATATTTTTACAAAGGTAAGGAGAATGCTCACGCAAGGGTCATTACGGCAGTATATAATAGTATTGTGAATTTAAATATAAGAAATGAGGGGTGAGGAAAAGAATTTATTCATTTGTGACCTATTTAGATGTTAGAAATGGCACTGGAAATAGATCTAAAGGGAAAGGTGGCTGTGGTCACAGGCTCAAGTTCCGGGCTGGGAAGGTCGATTGCCCAGTTTCTGTCAAAGGCAGGGGCTTCCGTGGTCATAAACTACAGAAAGGAGAAAGATAAGGCTGACGAGGTTACGCAGGAAATTATTCAGGGTGGAGGAAAGGCAATATGTGTTCAGGCAGACGTCTCAAAAAAGGAGGACGTGAAGCATCTGTTTGAAATGGCAGATCAGGAGCTTGGCCCTGTGGACATTCTTGTAAATAATGCTGGCATAGATGGAAAAAGACAGATGTGTGGCGATGATGATCCCGATGAATGGGAAAGGGTAATATCCATAAATCTCCTGGGACCATATTACTGCGCCAGAGAGGCTGTGAAAAGAATGATTCCGAAGAAAAGCGGAGTCATTATTAACATCACATCGGATCATGAGTTTGTGCCATGGTCAGGATATTCTGCCTATTCAAGTTCAAAAGCAGGTCTTTCCATGTTCACAAAAACGCTTGCACAGGAAGTGGCAGAGAATAATATCAGGGTAATTTCTGTAGCTCCCGGTGCCATAAAAACACCCATAAACAGGGACGTGTGGGGCAATCCTGATTCTCTTGCAGATCTTTTGAAGAAGGTTGCAATGCCAAGGCTTGGAGAAGTGAGCGATATAGGCAGCGTTGTTGCATTCCTGTGCAGCGATCTTGCATCCTATGTAACAGGCATAACCGTTCCTGTTGATGGTGGAATGCTTCTTTATCCTGATTTCAAGCACGGTGGATGAAAATTTTCCATAAATTAATTTTCATTAACAAATAATTTTAGAAAGCTTTTTTGTAAATTTACCATGATGTATCTGTTTAAAGGAAAATACCTCAAATTATTCAATAGAAACATCTTATACCTGTTCGACTTTTGATTTACAGAAACATTTCAATTAATATTAAAATTTTTTGAGCATCGGAAGCAGGAGTAATTTAAAAGATAAAATTATAAATTATCTTAAATTCTATTAATTCAACCTAAAAACCATAAAACTCAAGGTTAAGGTACGATTCATATCTTCATTCATGATAGATATTATTTCTCAAGATGTTCTGGCAGTTTTAAGAAATTGAAAATATTAAAATATGTATTATAGATAATCTCAACAGGATCAGAGATTAAGATGGGTTGAGAAAATATTCTCAGCTAACATATTAACTGTTGATCTGGATTTAAAATCCATGTCAATTAAAGTTTAATCTGTGATGGTCAGTAGCTGGTAAAAGAAAAAAGTGAAAGAAAATGAAGATTAAGAGGACAGGTTATAATGAATGATGCATTCAAAATATTCAAGAGTTTCTTTAACCAAAAGTTTGGGAAATCACTGGTAATCAAGGGAAGCCCTGGCAGTGGAAAGACAACGTTTTCTCTTGAGCTGGCATCACAACTTCTTGAAGAACAGCCCATACATTATCTTTCATCAAGATTTACCGATGAACCGTTGAAGGAAAATTTTGACTTCATTGACAAAATTTCTTATAGAATGAAACAGAGGGAGAGCGAAAGGAAGGAAAACCTGAAATATGTAAGCACTGAGTCATTGAAGAAACTTGAGAAGATTATAGAAGAAAATAACATGAAAAACGACAACGATTTTAGTGGTGGACTTGTTTTTGATATAACCGAAGTTGTACCTGAAATTAACGAGATTTACAATTTTGTGGAAAAAAACATAGATAAGGGGCCTGTAATAATACTGGATTCCATAGAGGCCCTTGCGGAGAAATACCATCTGGATCCAACACTTATATTTTCAGTATTCCAGAATGACCTTGTGGAGAAAAGCGGGGCAGGTTTAATCGTGGTGCTTGAGTCCATCGGAAACGAAAAGCTGGAATACTACTCCGATGGTGTGATTTCCCTGAGCAGTAAGATTGTTCAGAACTACCTGGTAAGAAAATTAAGAATAGAAAAACTCAGAGGTATGTCTGTGGGTTCTCTTCCTGTTTATTCCTATACGTTGTTGAATGGAAGGTTCACCTTTTTTGACTCGCTGAATCTGAACTATCCAAAAAAGAGAATACCCATGCCTGAGGTAAATGAGGAAATTCAGTATAAGGTACCCCTTGGGAATAAGGAAATAGGGAAACTTATGCCAAACGGAAATCCGTATATTGATTTAGGATCAATCGTTCTCTTCCACAGGAATACCATATCGGACAGAACGGAAATGGCCGTAAACCTCATAAAGAACACGCTCATAAGGACAACCATTGCCGATGGAAGGGGTGCAATGGATGTATCCTCGGGAAGTTACGAAACCATGAGGGTTCTGATGACAACAACCGATCCGGAATACCTTACCCATTATATAACAGCGGAAAAGACAAAGAGAACAAACCAGTTCATAATTAATCTGGAAGGGAAGAGTATGACCTCAGACTTCCCAATGGAGGTCATTGATTTCTTCATGAACTCTTCCAAAAGGCCCAATGTGTACATATTTTCCACAGACTTTCTGAACTTTACATATGGAGAAAACTTCGTGGGAGAGCTGTTGAGTCTCATAAATGAACTCAGAATTTCAGGGATTATTGTCATAATTACCGATGACAACTATTATAGAAAATTGAGTCACTACGCCTATATGACCCTCCACTTTGTAGACATTGAAGGCTGTATATACCTGAATTCAGGAGGAGATGACCATTTCGCCCTGGAAACAATAACAGACGAAACAGGGTGGACCAGTTATAATCTGACAGAAAGTGTCTGATCTTTTCATCATTGCTTTGTCAATATTTCCAATCCTTTCCGGTAAGAGTTTTTAATACCCTCAGGCAATTCCTTTTCATGTATCCACAAAATAGAATGAGAAGGTTGAGAAGTTCTGAGAATTTAAGAAATCTTGTTTCTGAAACGACCATATTGAGGGAGAAACTCATAATGCCTGTTTTTATAAATGAAAATATCAAAAAACCTGAGGAGATAGGCAGTATGCCGGGTATATATGCCTATCCTCTGGAAAGTCTGGACGAATATTGTGAGAAATTAGGGAAGGTGGGAATAAGGAACGTACTCCTTTTTGGCATACCATCGGAAAAGGACAGTGAAGGTTCCCAGGCATATGACGAAAATGGAATTGTGCAGAAGGCAGTGCCCTATTTTAAGAAGCATGGTTTTCTTACAATAACCGATCTGTGCATGTGCGAATACACAGATCATGGTCATTGTGGAATAATAAGAAATAAGGATGTGGAAAATGATACAACAATCTCATATTATGGCAGAATAGCTGTAAGTCAGGCAAAAAGCGGTGCGGATGTCATTGCTCCCTCAGGAATGATGGATGGACAGGTATATGCCATCAGAAAGGCTCTGGATGAGAATGGCTTTGAAAATATACCTATTATGGCATATTCTGCAAAGTATGCATCAGTTCTATATGGTCCATTCAGAGATGCTGCCCGATCCGCCCCTTCCTTTGGAAACAGAAAGACATATCAGATGGATCCTCCCAACAGAAGGGAAGCCATGAGGGAAATCCAGAGGGACATTGAAGAGGGTGCCGATATGATCATGGTTAAACCGGCCCTGTTTTATCTTGATGTCATAAGGGAAGCGAGGGAAAGGTTTGATCTGCCTCTGGTGGCCTATGGGGTTAGCGGGGAATACTCCATGATTATGAATGCCATTAAGAACAAACTTCTGTCGGAAAATGCCATAGAGGAATATGTGACATCCATATTCAGGGCCGGAGCAGACATGGTAATAACATATTTTGCCCAGTATCTTGGGGAAAAGCTTGAGGGGAAGATGGGCAGATAAAAATTTTTTTATCGGGTTAGCAGATTTCACATATTTTAAATATTATACAAAAATGTGACCGTGGATGAACAGATGAGGATCACGTATATACTTGAAATGAGAGATCCCAATAACAGCTTTTTCCAGGTAACGATCAATGTTGAGGGTGTTTCAGAGGATATTACCATGATAACAATGCCTGCATGGACACCAGGTTCCTATGCCATTCGGGACTTCTCAAGAAATGTCCGTCTGCTGAGGGCAAGAACTCCTGAGAACGAAAATATTGAGATACAGAGGAAGGACAAATCCACATGGAAGCTTCTCAACGGAAAAAATAAAAGTTTTACCATATCCTATGAAGTTTATGCAGGAGAATTTTCCGTAAGGGAAAGCCACATGGATTCAACCCATGCATATTTGAATGGAACAAGCGTTTTCATGTATATTGAGGGTTATAAGGATCAATCGGCAGAACTCATAATCAAGCCATACGGGGAATGGAAAATATCAACAGGACTGGAAAAGATAGGGGATAACAGATACAGGGCAACAAACTATGACATACTTGGGGACAGCCCCATAGAAATTGGAACACATCGCTCCTATTTCTTTAACGTGGATGGAAAGGAGCATGAGGTTGCAATTTATGGAAACGGAAATCAGGATGATGAAAGAATTGTTTCTGATACAAAGAAGATTGTGGAAACATACAGGACCATGATGGGGTCATTACCATATAAGAGATATCTTTTCATAATCCATCTCACAGAGGATCAGGGTGGCGGTCTGGAGCATCTTAATTCAAACACGATTGACGCAGACAGGTTCCTTTTCAGTGACAGGCAGAAATACATAAGGTTTCTGGAAACCATATCCCACGAATTCTTCCACCTGTGGAACATAAAGAGGATCAGGCCAGTGGAACTTGGACCATTCAATTATAAAGAGGAAAATTATACAACAATGCTGTGGGTTGGAGAAGGTCTCACAAACTTCTACGGAAATCTGACAGTTCTCAGGGCAGGCCTCATTACAAGGGAGGAATACCTGAATCATCTTGCATCCATCATATACATTTATGAAATGTCTCCAGGCACAAGATATGAATCGGCATCCGATTCATCTTTCGATGCATGGACGAAGCTTTACAGGCCATCACCCAACAATTTCAACAGTTATGTTTCCTATTACCTGAAGGGTGAAATCCTTGGGCTGAT
>JAGDXN010000056.1:25654-27068 GCA_023256455.1 Cuniculiplasma sp. | reverse complement strand
AATATGTGAATACACCAGAGGCCAGAAAAGCCTGGATGATCTTTATAGACAGTTGATGGAGAAATACAATAAGGATGGGAAGGGATACACAGAAAAGGATTTCATTGCATCCCTCATGGAAATATCTTCCCTTGATTTTGCCCCATTTTTCTCAAAATATGTCAATGACACAGAGCCCATAGATTTTCAGAAGGAACTGAGAAGGATAGGCCTTGAACTGCAGGCAAAGTATGGAAATCAGAATGAACCCCACGGTTACCTTGGAATTCTCAGTTTGCCTGGAAAAAACACCGTGTATACTGTGGTGGAAAACTCTCCTGCGCAGAAGGCTGGAATAAGCCCAAATGACGAAATAGTTGCCATTGACGGATTCAAATTCAACTCTAACTTCATGAGGAGAGTCTCAGATGAAGCCCATATTATGGTGGATAACCTTCAGGACATGAAGCCCGGAAAGAAGGTGAGAATACACTTCTTCAGAATGGGGATCCTCATGAGCGTTGAGGCAATCCTTGGCGAATCATCTGCCGACAGCTACACCGTAAGGGAGATGGAGAATCCAGATGAAAATGTTAAGGTCATAAGGGAAAAGTTCCTTATGGGATAATACAAATTTTAATTCAAAATAATTAAAAATATTATCTCCACATGAATTTTTAAACCTTTACCGAAATATGAAAAAATAAAATAGACAGATATCATTATAGAGTCTGCAGTGGAAGAATTTAAAATTGAGATATTGAGAGAGATAAAGTCATTTCTTGTATCTCTGGATTTTCAGGTATCAGAGGAGTACACCTCAGGCGTTTTTGCATTTGACATTATAGCGAAAAATGAGAGTGAAACCTATCTGATAAAGGTAACATATAACATAGATACCATAAGGTCCGATGTTGTAATTGAAATGCAGAGATTCTCTGTATCTTTTAAAATATCTTCTCTTATTATAGGAGTCAGGAGTGGGGCTGGTCTGCTTGAAGATGGGATACTATATTTCAGGCATGGAATGCCCATAATGACTCTGGAGACATTCAAGGAGTATGTGAAGGGAAACAGGCCATACATATATTCGGGACCCGGCGGTTATTATGTCCCAATTGATGGAAAAAAGATGCAGGAGGCAAGGGTAAGCTCAGGATGTTCCATAGGATATGTATCGGGGAAGATTGGCCTTTCAAGAAGATCCATATCGCTTTACGAATCGGGAAGTTCAACAACACTGGATGTTTTTGAAAAGCTTGTGGAAATATTGAAATCGGATATCAGCAAATCCATAGATCTTCTTGAACTTTCTAAGGAATGGAAGGTATTCCCTGAAATTGAAACCGATGAAGATATGTTTATAAAAATGGCAAGGAAACTCCTCATCGATTTTGGTATAATGACAGAAACATTCAGAAGATTTCCATTCAAT
>JAGDXN010000056.1:25156-25644 GCA_023256455.1 Cuniculiplasma sp. | reverse complement strand
GTTGGCAAGAATGATGAGGCAGATACAATTATTATGGGTCTTTTTGAGGATATTGAAAACAGTTCCTCCAGATTTCCAAAAATAAGGAAGATATCTGATTTCCTTGATAAGGATCCCCTGATCATTGTGGAAGAGCAAACGGACAGGGATTTCTTCGGGGGATGTGCCATAGTTTCCTTAAGCAAAATAAGGGAGGAAGGTCTGTCAAAAATACTTAATAAGAGGGAGAAAAGGGAGGATTAGCTCCAATGGAAGTTATGGAGGTAAACCAGAACTTCACCATACTTTTTGCAATCAAGGGTCTGGTCTCTGAAGGGGACAGGGTGAAGGAAAAACTGTATGAATATATTCCTCAAAAAATACTCATCGGCATATCTCCGGAGGAGCTTGAGGGTTTGAAAAAATTTATAGAAAAACCTTTTACTGTTCCCATGGGTGATTATGATGTCATATATGGCACTCTTCTCTCCAAGTTTGGGGAGGTAGAA
>JAGDXN010000056.1:3653-25146 GCA_023256455.1 Cuniculiplasma sp. | reverse complement strand
TTCACCCAGGCAGTCATATATGGGGTAAATAGAAAGGTTCCCATGGAAGGCATTGATCTGGATGAGGAGACCTTCGGAAACTATTATGGGGATAACTTCAGAGTTGGCGATCTTGTCAGGTACATTACAAGGAAAAGGAGGATGATGAGAAGGAATTTCAATCTAAATTCTCCAGAAGAATTTGTAATGGAATGGAAAAGCAACATGGACAAAAATCCAGGGACAAAGAAGATGGAAGATAGCAGGGTTCGGGAAATTTGCAGGAGGATTGTGGAAAATGCCAACCATGGTGGTTCTGAAAGAACCATTGCCGTTATTGAGTATGAATTCAAAAATGATGTTGAAGATTCACTCCACGGGCGGGATGAATCTTGAAAATATTATGTAAATCTCACTGCTCTCTGACCTTGAAGATGGTGGCTTTGTGATGTAGGCTTTTCTGAACATTTTTTTATATTTTTCAACGAAGGGACCTGTCATATCGCCCTGAAACTGCTTAAGCACAACAGTACCACCAGGAAGGAGAAAACCATTGCAGTGTTCCATAATGGCATTGCATATGTTCACCGAGGCCCCATGGTCCCTGTCATGCTGCCCTGAAGTATGGGCCATGGCATCGGAAAGAAAAAGATCGAATCCATCTCCCATGACCTCCCTTATCCTGTTCCATGTTTCGTCCCGTGTAATATCTCCCCTTATGTTTATGGGAAAATCCGACCCTTTCCCGGCACTTAGATCGACACATACAAGATTGGCAGGATTCCTTTCCATGAGTACATCGGTCCATCCTCCTGGAGACGATCCTATCTCAAGAACCCTCATTCCAGGAAACAGAATGGGGAATTTCCTGTCTATATCAATTAATTTATAGGCAGCCCTGCTGCTATAGCCCTGCTTTTTTGCCTTCTTATAATAAATGTCTTTCCTTTTTTCCATCATTCACCGATAAATTTTTTATATTCTTCGGGGGTCATCAGTCCGGAAGGCTTATTTTTAAGTTTTATCCTTACAAGCCAGGCTCCAAAGGGATCCTTATTTATCTTCTCAGGTTCATCTGCCAGTTCCTTATTGACATCCTGAACGGTTCCATCCACTGGAGAAAACACATCTTCTGCAGACTTTACAGATTCTATGGTAAGCAATGGCTTCCCGGAATGTGCTTCCTTCCCAACATCAGGAAGATCTACATACACCACATCCGTAAGCTGTTTCTGGGCGAAATCGCTCACGCCAACAGTGGCCACATCCCCATCAATCTTGACCCATTCGTGTGTTTTTGCATACAGGAGTCCATCCTTTATTATGCTCATAGCTGTGTAAGATTAAAATAGTATAAATATTCTCATAAAGCATGAGAGCCTTCACGGGCATTCCCATTCCAAACTTTCCATTATATGCTGAAATTTCAAAGGATATGGAAAGGCTTACTGGAAAAAACGGGAAGATTGTGGGTGCAGAAAATCTTCATGTGACATTGCAGTTCCATGGAGAAATTTCAATGGGCGAGGCGGAGGAATTATGGAAAAATATGAAATTCCCGGAATTTAGGTTTAAGGTTCAGGGGAAAGGCATATCTCACTTCCCTGAAGGAACAGAGAAGGCAAGAATCCTATTTATTAATATTTTTTCACAGGAATTGAATGAAATTGCATTCATGAACCGCTGGGAACAAAGTTTCCACTGCACCCTGTGCCGATTAAAAAAACCTGAAAAAATAAATGAACTGGAAATGAAATATAAGGAAACAGTTTTCTTCAACTTTACAGTTGAAAGGATTGTCATGTTCTCAAGCGAACTGACAGGTTCCGGGCCAATTTACAGGGAGATCCTTTCCCATCAACTGATATAGTTTATGGAATCCCTTGAAGTCTCCTTTTTCTTTTCCTGTACAATCTCATCAGGGCTGAATTCTATGGCTATGAGATTGGAAACAGGTATGAGCCTGAGGAGTGATTTTTCTCCCTCAACGCTGAAAACAAGGGCGCCCTCCTCACCCAGAATGGTATAACCCGCAAACTCCCCTCTGGTTTCCATTGGGTCATCCTTTCCACTGTTTGACAAAACTCTGTATTTTCCACCTTTTTTAATCTCTATCATATCCATTTTGTTCAGCATCTCCATTATGTTGATTATTTTTGATTCAGTTATTTTCAACAGTTAATGATATCTTTCTATGTAATAATATTTTCACTGTTTTTTTGACAATCTCCACACATGCTCAACGGTTTTCTCGTAATTATCAAGGGCCATGTTTATATTTATTTTGACCCAGTTCCACGCAGTTTCAAGATTTCCACCGCGCAGCCTGTACTTTTTATTTTTGCCGTCATGCTCCTCCTCCAGAAGATCCATGGATTTCAATTTGTTCAGATGCCTGTAAAGTGTTGTTCTGGAAGTTTTCAAATAGGCCATCAACTCTTCTCCGGTCCAGTACCTTTCAGAATTGTCAAGAAAACATTCCTTAAAAAGCCTGAAATAGACCGATTTGCTTATGCTCTCAAAATCTGTGTTCGGATTTAGTCTTGGGATATAGCCTATATCGGACAGAAAATAGGCAATACTCCTGTTTAAATCCTGATCCAGAACTCTCTGGGGCGTTGATGCTATGGTGATCTTAAACATTAGGTTGCATAATGCAGTTCATAAAAATATTTTTATGCTTTTCATAATCTATTACTGTGATACCATTTTTCTGCAGTGATCTGAAGAGAAGATCAGGAATTCCTGTGATTGTTGCATCTGTAATACCGGGAATAAAAAATATGGATAAATTAACCCATGATGCAATTCACTATGGATTCATACCGGAATTGCGTTTTGACCTTTCGGGTATGGATATATCATCCATAAATGAATATCTCCAATATCTGGAAAAAAAGGAGGTTAAGGCCATATTCACATTCCGATCGGATTCAGTAAGTCAGATCAATGAAATGTATTCAGAAGCATCCAATTACGAAAATATCTTACTTGACATTGAGGTCAAAAATTATCCTGATATATCATTTCCATTGAAAGGGGAAAAACTGATCCTCTCTTCCCATTATGATAAAAGCTTTGACACAATGAAAATGTATTCTAAAATATCAAAGTTTGATTGCGGTGCAATAAAGCTTGCCTGCAGATGCGGAATGAAGGATATGGTTGAAAATATGTTCCAGATAGAAAGGGTAAGGGATGAAAGGCCGGTCTCATTCACACCAATGGGAAGTGATACATCTGCTCGCATATCAAGTGCAATTTCCCTGAGCGATTTTGCCTATACATATTATGAAAGGGAAATTGCTCCCGGACAGCCATACTATAGGGATATGGTTGACATTATGAAAATTCTTTCAAAATATGCTGTAAATTAAATGTTTATACGGTCTGGACAATTGCAATAATCCCCGATGTTATTAATTCAACTGATATGGATGCAAGCAGAAGTCCCATTATCCTTGAAATCACCGTAGTTCCGGTTTTCCCAAGTTTTCTTGATATGCCTGTGGCGAAATACAGGATCACATAGGAAAAAATCAAAACCATAATGATTCCAACGACAAGTGAAATCTTCAGGGGTATGGTATCTGCCCTTGAGTTTAACAGAATTGCAGTTGTTATTGATCCGGGGCCAGCCAGAAGGGGCGTTCCAATAGGAACAATTCCAACTGCATCCCTTTCAACATAATCCATACTCTCTTCCTTTGTGAGCTTTGTATTTGACGTTTTGCCCTGAAGCATGTCGAAGGCAACCTTGAAAAGAAGGAAACCGCCTGCAATTTTAAAATCGTTTATGCTTATTCCAAGAATCTGGAAGACATAGACTCCAACCGCAACAAAACCAAAGAGCATCCCTCCGGCCATTATGATGCTGCTTCTTATAACCTTCATTCTTTCAGCTACACTGAAATCCTCTGTAAGATATACAGTTGTAGGGACAGCACCCACAGGGTTCATAATGGCGAATAGGGCCGCAACCACATAGCCAAAGAATTCAAGCGTTCCAGTTAAATCCAATTCAATGCGAAATATAAGCATCCCTATTATTTTTTATGGAGATTTTTTAGAGAGATATGGAATAATGGGAAATTGTTCGTTTGCTCATGGAAAAAAAGGATATATACCACGGTAAATTAGAGATGTATTGAACTCTCCAGGCATCGGGCAAATTGTTGAAAATAATGTTATTCGAAGGGGCGGAAGCTTTATTTTTAAATATATCTATGGCAATCCGGAAATAAGGGATTGGGAAATTGAGGACAGCATCATAATCCCTCTGACTGGAAAACTGAAAATAATTACACCAAGAATTACCGGGAAATTAAAGGAAAATCATGGATCCTATCTCAGGTTACCCGAATCGGCCCTCAGGAAGGCAGTTACGGATATACAGGAGATGGGTTTTTTCATAAAAAACCTGAATTTGATAGGAACGGGAAATGATTATATCAGGGCGGCAGTGTCCAGTGGGGATATATTGGGCTTTGAAACATTATGGAAAGCCCTGAATTCAGGATACACATTCCAGTATGGCTCTTTTTTCAAAGATGATATCTATTTTGGTATGGACAGCTCATCAAGGATATGGTCAAACAGCAGGGATCTCATTACAATAATGGGTGAAAAGATGGCTGAATATATTTCAGAGGCCATATCAGGTCTTGAAAGATTTGTAATAAACGATCAGAGAGACGAGAGAATTATAGGAAAGGAGAAGATAATAAGATATTCCGCAGACGAACAATCTTTCAGGGAAATATTGAAGAGAATAGGGCGAAACAGAATCAATATGATGAAAAGGGAAAAGAATGGCGATCACATACTTTATTGCAACAGCGTATCCGGAGAAGTATTCATGATTCATTATGGTAATGGAAATATAATATTGATGCCCATAGGTGAGGTTGGTCTCAATAGCCTTATGGAATATGTTGAATTAATAGAAAAAATGGGTGGTGCGTACCTTGGTTAGTGATCCTGTGCTCATTAGATTCAGGCAGGAGCAGAGTGAACGTACAAAACTTCACAATCTCATTTCCTTTTCCTTTTCCACAATGCTTATGGATGACACTGAAAGGAGGGCAATAAAGAAGGTTGAGATCAAGGAGAGGTCATTTTTCATTGAAACAGGGGATTCTAAGGGGCAGACCTTAATTTTCAAGGGCTTCATAGATCAGTCTGGAATGATGGAGTGCCTGAATAATGTCACGGGAGGAAGTGAGGTATATGTTTGCTTTGGAAGCCAGAGAAATATCATATCGGAAAGAACCGACAGCAAGGTTATCTGTCCGGATAGCAGGTTCAATGATTTCAGGGAAAGATATGAAATTTCACTCTATCCCTTTCCATACCATTTGAATATGCCGGAATTTGAAAAGTATCTCATATTCAAGTCCATATTGGGAACTAAAAAAGCCCTGTCCCGGGAAAAAATCACAGACACTGTATATGGGAAAGTAAGGAGAATGTCCATAGGAATATATGGGGATGAGCTGTACAGCGCCATAATGAATGATGTGAGGGAAGGAATAGAATGTGGTGTCCTTGCAGGGGAAAACAGGGAATATTCCATAAGGGGGGACATCCTTACATCCTCCAGGTCTTTTCTGAACTTTTATTATAAATATTATGAGAAGCTTTACAAAACAACCCTTTATGATTTCTGATCATTCATACGAGCAAAAATCCAACAAGCATTCCAAAGAGTGGGGATATTATCCACATGGCAACGACCTGGAAAAATGGTCTGGATATCATGGCCTTTGTGTTGTACGAGAGGCCTGAGCCAAAAACACTTGATGTTAGTGTCTGGGTGTTTGAAAGGGGAAGGGAAAAGAATGTGGCAGCTTCCACAAGGGCAGAGGATACAAGCAAAGAAATGAAGGCGTTGGCATACCTCATCCCATATATATCCTGGGAAACTCTCTTTATGACACCACCGCTCAGGAATATTGCCCCAATAAATATGGAAACTATCATTATTCCAAGGGTAAACAGGCTGTCATGGCCAAGGGATGCCAGAAGGCCAAAGGTGTTTGCTCCAAGAGTGAAGGCGGTCAGAAATGATATGATTACAAGAAGAATTTTATAGATTCTTGCAGCCTTCCATGCATTGTTCACGTTTATGGAAGAAACCTTCCTGTTGAGATAGAATGAGAAAAAAATGGATAAAACGGGCGCAAGAACCCAGGCAGATATTACAAAATAAACATAGGATAAATCCATGGAAAATCCAACCCTGAGGGAAATGCCTATGGAAATTCCCACAATGGCCATGGTGAGGGAAAGGGGTACCCTGAAAAAGGTTGCAAGGGCAAACAATATAAATGATATGAAAAGAACTACGAGAATATAATAGGGAACATCCGGCATGATTCTGAATATGGAATTAGATAGAAATCTGCCCTCGATTAAAAGACCCAGTGAGAAACCGCCTGCGCCAAGCAACAGGCCAAACCATCTTGAAACAATCCTTGAACCCACGACCGTTCCGACTGCCGCAGACAGATTGTTTCCGGAAACAATCATGGACAGGAGGGCAATGAAAAAAATGGATATGTAATATAATATCATCTTGATACCGACATCATTGTATTTAATATGAGATCAGAGATATCTTCGCAATCGTCAAGAAGATCGTCCAGTGTGTGTACAACGGAATTTATGTGGTTAAATGTAAGATAGCTTATGCTTTCCGATATTCTGTATAATCTGTCAATAATTCCGTCCTTAATTTCGTCAACCTCTTCCTCCAGCTTCTCAATCTCTTTCCTGATCTGCTTTGCCTCTGAAACATCACTGACCTGGAGCATTCTGTCAACCATCTTCACTGCCTCAATATTTTTCTCCAGTATGACACAGAAATTTGCATAAAAGTTGCTCACAGGCTCCATGTGGAATGAGTTTGCGATTAAACTGTCCTTTGTTCTTGTCATTTCCCGGGATATCCAGTATGTTCTATCTATTATATCATCAAACTTTTCGATGAGATTGAGAAAATTATCCATCAGTGTGGAACCGATTGCACCGGATGTAACATTTCTCTTCAGTTCAAGGGTAATATCATCTGCCTTCTTTTCATTTTCACTTACCTTACTGACCATATCCTCCAGAGGGTCCTCAGGCTTCTGAAATACGCTTATGAGAATACTGGAATTTTCAATTGCCAGATTCATATAGCTCTGCATGCTCAAAAGGGATTGCCTCTCCCCAATAACCATAATTTTCTTAAGAAAATGGTAATTTACCATCAGCAGGAATTTTTATTTATTATAAAATCATATTGAAATTCTAAAAAAATATTTCAGCTTCATATCATGGAACTGTAAATATTCCTGTTTTCTTTGTAATGAAGAACTGTTTCTCTCAGCCCATCTTCAAAGGATATTTTTGGTTTCCACCCCAGGGATTGGGTGGATGAGGGGTCCATTGCATATCTCCTGTCATGGCCTGGCCTGTCCTCTACAAACTCTATTAATTCCTCATTCAAATTGAGCATTTTCAGGATCAATTTCACAACATCAATATTCCTCATCTGGTTCCTGGCACCTATAAGGTATTTTCTTCCGGGAATCCCTCTTTCAATAATAACATCAACAGCATCGTTATGATCCCTCACATGAATCCAGTCCCTTATCTGAAGGCCATTTCCATATACCGGAATTTTTTTTGAACTCAGGGCATTCAATACGGTTTTTGGAATGAGTTTTTCCGGATGCTGGTGTGGGCCGTAATTGTTGCTGCAGTTACTTATGGTTATCCTCATGCCATAGGTATTCCTGTAGGCTCCTGCAAGGAGATCGGCAGAAGCCTTCGTGGCAGAATAGGGATTCATGGGTTCATAGCATCTTTCAGGGGTGAACATATCTGTCCCATCTGGATCAAGTGAGCCATAAACCTCATCAGTGGATATTTGATGGAATCTCATATCATGCCTTCTGGCAAAGTCAAGGAGTTTCTGGACACCCACAAAGTTGCTCATCACAAAGGCCGTTGAATCTTTGATTGAATTGTCCACGTGGGACTCTGCGGCAAAATTTATGATGAGATCTGCATCTCTCAGGATATCTTCATATTTATCCACATTTATTATATCGTCCCGGATAGCCATATATCTTTTTACAGGGAAGTTTCGCTCATACCATGTGTTGGATGCATATGTACCCTTATCCATATTTATAATGAAATCGTCCGTTTTTTCAAATCTTCTCTGGATATAGTTCGATCCGATAAATCCTGATCCTCCTGTAACAATAATTTTCAAAACACATCTCCCCCTGACACTGCCTCGCTTAAAAGTGGATAGGATCTATCCTTTTTGGAAACAATCCTTTCAAGATCTGGCCATTCTATTCCTATATGGGGATCATCATATCTTATGCCCCTTTCACTCTCTGGATTATATTCAGATGTTGTCCTGTACATTACAAAGGAATCCTCAAGGGCACAGAAACCATGGGCAAAGCCTTCGGGAATCCAAAGTGAAGTGGCATTCTCTTCAGAAAGGATGATTGAAAAATATTTTCCGAAGCTTTTTGAATCCCTTCTTAAATCAATGGCAACATCCATCATCTTCCCGGAAATTACGGAAACAAGCTTTCCCTGTGCATGGGGATTTAACTGATAATGCAAACCTCTTATAACACCCTTTTTGGAAAAGGAAATATTTTCCTGTTTAAAGGATCTGTCAATGCCAGCCTGTGTAAAATCACCTTCTTTATAAGTTTCGGTGAAGTAACCTCTTTCGTCCCTGAATATCTTTCTTCTAACAATGATAAGGCCATCCATATGGCACTGTTCAAAGGTAAATGGCATTTTACTCCATTGTTCATGTGTAATTAAATTTTTAAATTTCACCTATGTATGGTATATTTGATTCAGCGGAATGGAAATCCCATTTGATTATATTCTTCGCTTTGTCTATGCAAAGGGATGAATCCAGGGGCCTTCTGGCCCTTCCGCCTGAAATTTCCGTACTTCTTTTAACAAGATTCTCATCAAGATTGAAATGTTTGGCAATTTTAATTGCAAACTCATACCTTGAAATCCTTTCTCCTGAAATATTTATGAGACCATTATAATGCATATTGTTCAGTTCAACAGAGGCCCGAGCAAGATTTCCTGCACTTATGGGTGAATAGAAAGATTCAATTGCCCTGATTTCTCTGCCTTCCTTCAAATTTCTGTACACAAATAAGGGGAAGTTCATTTTATTGCCGAATACGCCGGAAGTTCTGATTATGATTGAATTGGGAACTGGCAATAGGGCAAAATCCCCAAGAAGCTTGGATTTGCCATAGTAATTTATTGGATCAGGAACATCATCTTCTGAATAGTTTCCCCTTTCCCCATCAAAAACATAATCTGTGGAAAAGTGAATCAATCTGGCAGAAAACATGCTGGCATACCTGGCCATGGCCACAGGGGAAAGTGCATTGATTTTTAAGGCATCCAACCTTTCCGTTTCGCATTTATCCACATCTGTCATTGCACCGCAGTTAAAAATCTGATCAGGCTTCTCCCTGAGAAGATAGGAGTATACTCCCTCAGGATTTCTGAGGTCAAGTTCATCTTTCTTTGGTGTAAGTGCATCAGGAATCAGATTTTTTATCTCCCTTCCAAGCTGCCCACCTGCTCCAGTTATGAGTGTTTTCATATGTTCATCTTCGAATCTCTTCCGGCTATTATACTTGTCCTCCTTGTTTTTGAATAACCTGAGTTTATGGTACAGTTCGGGCCTATTATGCTTTCAAATATAATCCTTCCATCGAGGAAATCCACGGTGCAATGATCCATGAGCACTGAATTTTCAATTTCGGTACCCTTAATCCTGCACCCGTCCCCTATGCTTGTATAGGGACCTATGTAGGAATTCTCTATGATCACATCATTCCCTATATAACAGGGGCCAAGCACCCTGCTGTTTTCATCTATTACGCAATTCTTTCCAATTTCAACCCTTCCTGAAATGTTGAGCATGGAAGGATCGGAATTACCCTTAATATTTTCAAGAACCAATCTGTTACATTCAAGAAAATCGCTCACCGTACCTGTGTCCTTAAACCATCCCCTTATAATTTTATACCCTATTTTTCCGTTCCTTTCAAGAAGAAGCTGGAGGGCTTCCATTATTTCATATTCACCTCTCCATGATGGCTTGAGCATATCGATATATCTGAAAATTGATGGTCTCAGAAAATATACGCCTGAAACTGCGAGATTGCTCTTAGGCTTCTTTGGCTTTTCTTCAAGTGAAACTATTCTATTGTCCCTTACCTCACAAACACCAAATTTTTCAGGATTTTTAACATTTACAAGCATCAAATAGGCATCCATTTTATTGTTCTCAAACTCATTTTTTGGCTCAACAAGATGGTCCTGCATCACATTGTCACCAAGGTATACAACAAAGGAATCTTCCCCTACAAAATTTCTGCACAGGCCTATGGCATGGGCAATTCCCAGAGGTCTCTCCTGATAGATGTATTTTATGGAGCAGTTCCATTTGCTACCATCACCATAATATTTCTTGACCTCTTCACCACCAACCGACCCTATGACTATGCCTATATCCCTGATTCCGGCATCAAGCATGTCCAGCAGGGCATACTCACTGGTTGGTCTTCCGGCAATGGTGAGCAACTGTTTTACATCAGAATAGGTGATGGGGCGGAGCCTTGTCCCTGTTCCACCGTGCAGTATTATACCTTTCATCCTATTTGCATGATCCATTGATATATTAAATATTCAGTATGGTATGATCTGTTTTCAATTACCTGCGACGAGGGTGAAAAAATCTTTCAGGCTTTCCTTTAATTTTAAACCCTCCTCTGTGAGAAAGTAAGTTATGTGGTTATCATATTTGGCCCTCTTTACAATGCCCATTTTTTCCATCTCCCTGAGCCTTAAGGATATGGCCCTTGCACTTGCATCAGGAATGCCGTTTCTTATCTGATTAAACGTGGCCATTTCCCTGCTTCCTGAAAGCATTCCCATTATGAGGATTGTATATTTCTTTCCAAGCATGGAGAATATGGGAAGGGAAGAATCAACGCATATGAGGCTCTCACCATATCTTATCATACAGGCCCTTTCCCCATCCATAAATCATGATCCATTCTTGAATATATAGAACTATTCCCCTACAATAAAAGGAATAAAAAAGCTTATGATGTATCCATCCCATGTGTGATTGAATTGAAGTTAGAAACGTTCTTTTCAGACGTGGTTAAGGGTGAAATGTACAGAGACATAAAGATGTGCATTGTAAACAATTCCCCTGTCATGGCTGTAATTGCCATATTTGCCTACGGAGAAATGGTTGGTGGAATAGGAAGGATTCTGGAAGGGGAGGACGAAAGAATCGTTTTTGGATCAGGCCAGTCAAATAAAAACTTTGCATCATTCATAAAATGGGCAGGCAAACCCTACCGGGATTTGGATCCAAGGGAAACATATAGAATTATCAGGGGTGGATTATTCCACAGATATTTCATAAGAAATCCGGCTGTCATAGAGATAAACCCTGAAGATCCATCAGCCATAATGGAATATGGAATGAAGAGAGGAATATGGCTTGAAAGGGACAGGGTCGTCATTAACGTAAACCAGCTATTCAAGGACATGAAAAAAACTGTTAACAGAATGAAGATAAAAATGAAAAAGGAAAATATGGGAAATTTTGAAATTGCCCAGAATCTGGGGATGGAGTTTTTAATTATTGGCAGGTGAGTTTGTCCTGTTTGGGGTTGCCTTAAAGAGTTTTGAAAAGTCAACAAATCCAAGCCAGAGAAGGACAATTCCAAGAAACTCTGCATAGTACAGGAATGCAGGGAATGCCGCAATGTAAAGTGTTCCTGCAATGCTCACAACTATGACGCCAAGGATTATGCTTATCAGTTTCTTATCAGCTTTCTTTCTATAGGAAATGGCAGAAATTGCTATCAGAAGGGCTGCTGCCGGGAATGTAACTATGGATGATGTTATTACAAGACTGAGTGGAAGAAGGCCTGCTACAACTCCTGTTATTATCATATTGGGAAGTGGGGTTATGGCAAGAGATATGGCAAGTATTATGTCTGATATTATGGAATAGGCAACATATGATCTGATCAGGGTTGTGTTATTGAAGAGATAGACCGATCCCAGTGCAAGCATCTCCACAAGTATGGCCACAAGGAAAAGGTAGGAGTCCATCAATAGGGTATTATAAATGCCAGCGGAAAATAGTATCTCAAATAGGACAGATATGGCAAATATCCACAGGCCTGTTGACCAGAAGAGAAAGGGCATTTTTCTTGTTCTTACAAGATTTGTCGTGATAAGGATCGCAAGAAGTATGGTAAGGATCAAAATTACTATGGTGGATATAAAAACTATGGGGTAAAACATCATTCTACCTCCTCTGCACCTGCATTAATCCTGTTTTTAGAAGCGTTTACCCACACTCTGAAGAACACGATTGACATTATGAGAAGAAGGGTGCCTCCTATGAGTGTGGCATAGAATATCTGCGTCTGCATTGCAGAGTCGTTGAGAAGGGAATTCACATCTATGGTCCTTGAACCAAGGTTTGGATAAACGGAATAAAATAGAAGGAATGCTGCAACTGCAAGAAATCCCTGGAAGGTGATCTTGTCTGATATGAATTTTCTGAGATTTGGAATCATGTTTAAAATGGGAATGCTGAGTGTCACAAGACCTGAAACTATCATTATGTATACATTGCTGTAATCGTTTATGGTCAGGAATGAAGCCCCTGAAATGATTAAGCCAATAACTGTGACTCCAAGGGAAAGGATGCTGTTCACATCAAGTTTATAGAATATGGATGAAAGGCCGAAAAGAGTAATGGCGCTTCCTATGATGAAACCATCATCGGGAAGATAGGACACGAAGGATGCCAGATTAAATGTTCTGGCATTTATATTCAACCCCTTTCCACTCATGAGGGAAGTGTATATGACGAGAACAAAGAACCCCAAAATATATGTGAGTATGGCATAGGTTGAATACAGAGTTTTCCTGCTTATATTCCACCTGTTTTTGAATATGAACTCCGCAGATATTATGGAGAGGTTTCTCAGAATGTAAATTACGATGAATATGAGTATGTATGAAATATAGGAATAGGCCAGAATGGGAAGGGCATTGGGGATCAGTGCCTCAACATTCACCACATAGAACACAAAAAATGTACCGGTGATCTCCCAGATTGGCACAAGGTAGTAGAACACCTTTCTCCTGCTCTCCTCATACCTGAATAGAATTGCCGAGGCGGCCATAAGTTCAGTGGATATGATTGCAAAGAACATTCCAAATATTATTCCGTTAAATAAAACTTCAACATTAAACGCCATCAGAGATCACCTACCCTTTCAATCTCCTTCTCAACGGATGAGTTTTTCAGAACCTTTGCTGAAAAGTAGAATGTAAAGGGAACAACAAGGCAATAGAATATAATAATGCCTATTCCCAGAGGAAGCACTGAGGGGGATGTGTTTGCAGCGGAAGCCACGGTCATAACATGGTTGTAAATTATATAGGGCTGCCTTCCAACCTCATCAGTCACCCATCCTGAATCGTATACAATCTCCAGAAGAATACCTGAAATAACCATGGAGTAAAGGTAGAATTTGCCTGATATGTCCTTCTTTAACACAATCCTCAAGAAGAGAAGAAGGGAAAAAAGACCAACGAGGGCTCCGCCACCAACCATTACATCAAAGGTAAGATGTATGAACAGTGGTGGCCACTGTGACTGCGGGAACTGAGTCAAATAGGGAACTGCCTGATGGGAATTGAATGAAAGAAACATTATGAGGCTCTGGAGACCAGGAACTGCGATATAATACTGTGGAACACCATTTATAACTATTCCGCCAAGCTTTTCAGCTGCAGGTATGTGATTGTGGAAATTCAGTTCAATTGCAGCATACTTCAGTGGCTGCAGTGAGTAGAGCATCCTCATGGATTCGTCCCCCGTGAGCCCTGCAATCCCAACTGCAATGAGGCCAACGATGGCTGCAACCTTGATGGATTTCATATAAATACTTCTGGTTATGTCTGTCTTTGCCTTCATGTAGTTTATTGCAAAATAGGCAAGAAGGGCAAAGGAACCGGCTGCAAGAGTTGCCGGTACAACGTGGCCTATCTCAACTGCTGCAGACGGGCTGAACATGGCAGCAAGGGGATTTACACCTGAAACAGTCCCGGTTGATATATATTCGGGAATGTTAAATCCTGATGGTGTATTCATCCATGCATTTACCATGGTTATGAAAACTGCAGATAGAAGTGTTCCTGCAGCAACAAACAGGGAAAGTGCCCAGTGCTGGTACCTGTTTTTGAAATAATCCCAGTAATAAATATACAGTACCAGACTGATCGATTCAAGGAAAAAGGCAAAGACTTCATAATAAAAGGGAAGTATGTCTATTTTTCCCACAAGCACCATAAAGTTAGGCCACAGTGAAAAAAGTTCAATGGCAAGCACGGTTCCACTTGCGGTTCCTATGGCAAAGAATATGGCTAAGGCCCTTGAAAGCCTCCTTGCCATGACCTCATATTCCTTATCCTTCAAATATATGCCCAAAAACTCTATTACACTCATAATCACAGAGATTGCAATTGTAAGCGTAACAATAAGAATATGAGACCCCAAAGTGAAACCCATCATAAAACGATCAAAGTTAATTATGCTGGTCATTCATATCAGGTAAACATTGTTGTTTATGTAATTAAGATTTAGCCTGACCAGTAAGGGAAAACGCTTAAATATTATAAAAAAAATTATTGGGTAGTTTTAAACAATTTCCATCTTGAACTCAGGTAAAAGGTTCATCTCCCTGGCCTTCTTATAATACATTTCCAGGGCTTTTCGACCTTTCTCTCCGAAATCGACGGACAGCTCATTCACATACATCCTTATGAATTTAGTTTCAAGTTCAAGATCCTCATATCTTGCATATTTCATCGCATACCTTGCAGCTTCTTCCGTATGTTCCATGGCATATTTTATGGAGTTTTCAAAATCCTTTATGTATTTGGCTATGGTTTCCTTTCCAAGGCTTTTTCTTATGGCATTGAAGCCGAGAGGTATGGGAAGATCACCAGCGTACGCTTTCCACTTTTCGTACAGGTCCACAACCTTGAGCAAACCCTTATTTTGAAATGTGAGCTGCTCATCGTGTATTACAATACCCGCATCTATCTCCCCCTTTAACACGGCATCGGGTATGGTGTCAAATCTCATTGGCCTTATATTTGCGTCCTTGTTGACAAACATTTTGAATAGAAGTTCCGAGGAAGTTCCCGATCCTGGGCTTCCAACGATGGCCTTTGAAAAATCCACCTGGCTTTTTGCCACAACCATAGGTCCATATGAAATGCCGAAGCTTGCACCTGACCTTGTAAGGGCATATACTTCATTAAAGGATGCATAGGCATTTGCTGAAATGGCAGTCACGTCATACATGCCACTTCTCGCCTCCTGATTCAATGTCTCAATATCCTTTATTATCTGTTCATATTCCATTGAAGTCTCTATCTTTCCCGTGATCATTGCATAAAACATAAATGCATCATCCGGGTCCGGGGTATGTGCTACCGTTAGTTTCATGAGTTGACATGTTTTCATCACATAAAAACCGATATCAATCAGATTCTATTTTTCACTTATAAATGAGATCATGGGAAAAAATCCGATCTTTGTGTAAATACACTAATATTTAAACCTCTGAGAGGGCGTAAATTTTATTTATATCTAAACTGTATTGGGATTTTCCTGCGTGAGATTATGTCTAAAATATTGATTGCTTTGGGGGGAAATGCACTTCTTTCAAGTAAGGACAGAAGGGATTTCAAAACACAGGTCGAGCACGCCTATGTGGCACTGAATTCTCTTTCAGAAGTGATTCACAGGGAGGATGTGGTAATTACTCACGGAAACGGCCCTCAGGTGGGTGATATACTCGTGAGAAATCAAGATCAGGATGGAATGCCTCCAGGCATGCCTCTTCACGCATGCGGAGCAATGTCTCAGGGGCTCATAGGAGAAATAATACTTGAGGCCTATGAGAGGGTTAAGAGAGAAAAGGGCTTAAGCAAGGATATCTCCGTAATTGTAACAAGGACGGTTGTTAATTCAGAGGATCCGGGATTTAAGGATCCATCAAAGCCAGTGGGGGAATTTTTCAGGGAGCAGGAAGCCAAAAAGTATGAAACAGAGAAGGGATGGAAATTTGTAAAGACTGAAAAAGGGTTTAGAAGAGTTGTCCCTTCCCCCTTTCCTGTGGATATACTGGAGAAGAGGGTTATAGAAAGTAATCTCCTATCGGGGCTGCTCCCTGTTTGTGTGGGTGGTGGCGGTATACCTGTGGTGAGGACAAAGGATGGATATGAGGGTGTTGATGCAGTTATTGATAAGGATCTGGCATCAGCAGTCCTCGCATACTTGCTTGAGTTCGATCAGTTCATCATTCTGACAGACGTAACAAATGTGTACCTGGATTATGGTAAGGAAAGTCAGAGGGCACTGGAAAAGGTCAGGGTTAGTGAGATGGAAAAATATGTCAGGGAAGGCCAATTTGCCAGAGGAAGCATGGGTCCCAAGGTACAGGCTGCACTGGAATTCTTAAGGCACGGTGGACAGAAGGCCAAAATAGGCAAACTTGAAAATGCAATGGATGTATTCAATGGCAGGAGTGGGACTGAGATTTTACCCGATTAGGGTAAGTTGTATCTCCCATTTTCAACCTTAATTTTTCCAAGTTTCACCATTTGATTAAGAACTTTTTTCAGAGTTTCATTTTCAACCTTAAGGTCATAGGTTTCTAAAAGCATCCTCCCAATATCTTCCATGGTCCAGTCTTTTATTTTTAATTTTCCTGTTAGATTTGTGAGATCTTCATATATATTCCACGGGAAGATGAACCAGGTCCACTTATCTTCAGAAATCTCCTCTCCATAGAAATCCGGTACAAATTTGGAATGAGCAATATGGAGCATGGTTGCAGTCTTAACCGTTGTTGCCTTGAGAGTCATGGCATAATCATATGCCAGCTTCATGCTCTGGCCCGTATCCGTTATATCATCCACCACAAGAACATTCCTTCTCTCCACAGATACATTAAGACCGTATTTCATAACTGCCTCTCCATCAACCGTAGCGGTAAGGCCCCAGTGTTCTGTCTTTATGGCAAAAAGATCCTTGATGAGATTCATATCAGAGAGGATTCTTGCAGGTACAAGTCCTCCCCTGGACATTCCTATTATAACATCCGGCTTAAAGTCAGAACCCATTTTCTGATTGATGGTTTCACACCATTTTTCTATTTCATTCCACGTGACAATTTTTGCCCTGAAATCCATAATATCACTGCCATATCTTTATCTGTTTAAATTATTTGCTGTTTTTTTACAAATTTATTTTATAGGATTCAGGCATTTACGCAAAAATAAATATAGGCTTGTCCCTTACAGGAAATAAAGCTCCGATGGTGTAGTCCGGTCAAGCATATCGGCCTTTCGAGCCGACGACCCGGGTCCGAATCCCGGTCGGAGCATTTTTATCCATCACACAATATTGTTATACTTTATTCTCCTTTAGGCTTATTCTTTGTCCAGAGGTCAGGGAAACAGTTAGCATCTTTAATCGGTTCAATATTTATCATATAAAGTCCCAAATGTCGCTGGAATAAGGCAATAAATATCTTACGACAATTTTATGCTCCTTTTTTCTGGCAATTTCGTATAACAGGGAATAATATTCATATACGCTAACAGTGGGAAGCAGCACGCTAATTCTTAATTTTTCTCCTGTAGATCTTACAAAATGCCTTAACCTCATTATATGTTGTTGATTTGCAGTTTCTCTTATGATAGAAAGTATCCTGCTTTGAACATTCTGATTGTATATCCCCTCACTCTTGCTTATGGCATAAGCTCCGTTGAGTTCAAGATCATCTTTTTCAGAATACAAAATCATATTCAGTTTTCCCGGTACACTTTCGTTGCTTTTCATCTCAGCAATGATTTCCTGATTTTTTATTAATGACAATATTTCGGGGTCTTCATCTTCTGGTGTTATCTCAAATGTTACAAGTGAAAGAGGATATTCTGAATTAATAAGGTTATTTGTCCATATTATGCCGGGGTTTGGACCAAGCCATGAAATTCTGGAGTTCTCACTATCTGATGTGTAATCTGCAAGAAGATCAGATACTTTCTCCAGCTCATTGCTGTGGAATCTGGCGTATACATTCAGAAAGCCACCACTCATATCCGCCCTGTTAATAACGAAGGATCGAAGTTCCATCAATTTGTTTATTATGGTCAGATCCTTCACATTATTAATCCTTGAATCTATAACGAAAGCATTTTCCTTTTCGATGGCTCCAAACTTTTTTAAGAGAAGCATCAAATTATTGCTTTTAATGCTCTTTGGAAAATATGTGCTTATCCATGAACTGCCATCTGACCTATATATGTAAGTTGGAAGCTTAATCGCAAGTTCGGAAGTTGTATTGAATAAATCTGTGTTCTGTTTTAATTTTAAAACTAACCTCATATCCAGTTTTTTATCAATATCTCGAATTTGCATAATGTTATACATACATTATTATAATTTAAATTTGTTCTCTTTATATCAACCAAACCTGTTGAATTAATTTTTATATCAAAAAATTGAAAGGATTTTGTGAATGTAAATTGGGCATTCGGGGCCTTAAAGTTAAAATAACTATGAACGTAAATTGGAAATCAGGAGAGATTGAAACTTATCCGATTTGACTGATATAATAATATTTATCCTTCACCTGGCATGATAAAGATAATACTGACATATGGGAATCCGATCATTTCTATCTACCAAAGAACTGTAAGTTTTATTTTATGTGATTATAAAATTTAAACTAATTTCAGGCACAGATATGAAATGGGCATGATATATATGGCAATTGTTTTCATTTCATTAAATTCTTTTATTTCCAATATAATTTAAAATAGAAAAGCTTAATGCATAGATTTAAATTTGCAGAGGATAAATGAGGCTTTCAAAATTTGTCCTGAAGGTAATATTTCTAACTTTTTTGTCTACAATGGAATTTATATTTCTATATTATGGCGATTTGTTACTTGGAGCCAGTGCAATTCCAAATTACATTTTTTTTAAAACAAACACATCAATTTTTACGGATGGGGCAGTTGAAAGTAACCTTGCATTTATATTACTTCCCCTGTCTCTTCTGGGGAGCCAGATTTATACAACTATTTATTTTTGGCTGGTTTTTGTTGTAACATTCCTCTCCATCTCATTTTCCATTGAGTACTTTAACAGGGTATATTTTGATTGTGCGGTAGAAGAACCAGTTATTACAGGCGTGGGAATTATTGTATCTGTTAGTTTGACATTGAGTTTCTATTATTATGGAGGGCAGTTCTTTGGATATTCTCTCTTTATTGGCCTCGTCCCACTCTATCTGGCACTGCTTGATCAAACCATGAACTTAAGAGAATCTTTCTTCTCAAAAAAGGGTCTGGAAAATAGTATATTAACCGCTCTTGTAATGGCTCTTTTAGTTGTGGATACAAGAACCATACTCTATGCCATATTGTTATTGATTTCTTTTACTCTCTTTAAATTCTTACAGGGGTTCAGCCTTAGAAGATTTATTCACCTGAGCAGTTACCTCATATGGATCTTTTTCCTTTTCATATTGCTCAATCTCAAGTTTCTAATGGGTTTCCTTATACTAAAAGACAGCGGTATTCAGGCCATAGGAGATATAGTTCCAGTACAATTATTCATAGCTTATCAAAAATATGTGCCCATATATGCGTTTTCTGCAGCCGAAAGCTGGATATCTATTTATAATCCATCAATGGTATTGCTTGGTTTAATACCATTTTTTGCAGGTCTTTTAACCCTGTTCAAAAAGCGGTTTCCATCAGTGTCTATTTATTTATTTTCAGTACTTTCCCTTCTGATTATATTCGCGGTATATCTGTCCCCGACCATTAATTACGACATAGGCCAGACATCCCTTTACCCCTTCCTGGTATACACCTATGACACTTACTTTTTCAATATTCTTTACCCTTCTCTTCTTTACATTTTCTTTGCAATAGGAATATTGACGATCTTAAGCCTGATCTATAAAATGCCATGGAAGAGAAATACTATCAGGTTAATCGTAATAATTTTCCTTGTATTTATCATAGGAACACAGGTGATCTATTTTCAATCAAATGCCCAATCCATAAATGAAAATTTTAAACCGATCCCCTTAAGCAACAATTTTGTAAAGACTGCGGATTATATTTATTCAATCAATCCTCAGGGAAACGTGATGATTCTGGCAAACTATTCCATACAGAACAATTCCTACCTGAATTTTCCCAACGCCATTACCGAAGATACAGGATGGAACGGCTGGCTAATGTCCCTCCCATCTTACCTGCTGGAACAAAATTTTACAATGTTTGCAAGGGCCATGACATACATGGGTGTTCAGTATATAGTTTACAATTCAGAAAACTATACTCAGCCCTTGAATTTACTGATGCATGATAGGGGTTTGGTTCTGGAAAAGAGATTTGGCCAGATATATATTTTAAAAAATCAGTACTTCTCCGGGAGCATAATTTCTAACCAGGGTGCATACATTGCCTACAATGTACCACAGACCATAGAATTTCTATCTTTAATGAATAAAACCATGCCTATAATTCCCTTTTATGATGTAAACAACTTCAGTAAAATTTCTTCATATGTATCCGGTTTTATATATCCAGCCATGTCCAACGTAACCCTTATGGAATTAGTCTTAAACAGATCAAATTCCTATGAAATAAATGCCGGCGCCATGAATATAAATCAGGAACCAAACGGCTGGCAGATTGCACCAATAATCTGCCTAGGGGATCAAATAAACGCCATAGCCGCAAGTTACCAGAATCATGCTCCCATAGTTTTCCATCCAAAGGTACCTGACGGCTATTATGATGTAATTGTTCAGGGCGGCGTCAAGGTTGGCATTCAATATGGATCTTCCCTGCAAACATTGAATTTCACATCAGGAAACAGCAATATACAGGCGGTGTTCAACCAGACAGTCTATGCGCCGGAAATTCAATCTGTCAATGCAGGAATCTTAAGGGTGCAGAATCAGACCATAACAGTTCAATCCGGAAAATATGTGGATAACAATTATGAGCCATTTATTTCCAAAATATTCCTCATACCACAAAAAAATTTGAATAAATTGGATGAAGAAGTCAATAATCTTTATCATGAATATAGCATTATCAGTTTCTCTCCAGATCTCAGTCAGAACTCAAGCTTTAACCTTACCAACAAAAATTTGCAAAATAAAAATTTTACTGTGATTGTGACGTTCAGGAATGAGCAGATGGGCCTGTGGACATATCTTCAACCAGTGACCATACCGGGAACTGTTTTCAGGGCTTCATATGATTATGGTCTGTACAACATTTATATTTCTAACCAGAA
>JAGDXN010000056.1:0-3643 GCA_023256455.1 Cuniculiplasma sp. | reverse complement strand
CCGGAAATAGCCTATATGTCCCCTTACGGCTTCGACCTTTTGATCATAAACACCATTGTGGATCTGGCCATTTTAGGTGCCTATGTTTATCTGAGGAGAGTCGGGTCAAAGGGGAATGAAGACAGAAGGGAAAAGGAGAAAAGGCTGGAAGAACCCTACTTCAAGGAGCAAAAGACAATTAAAGAAAGAATAAAAATAATTATTTCTGATACTTCTCTATTCCAGATTGTTTTAACTCTCCTGGGCATGGTTTTGTTCTTATTATTGTATTTGAACTATTCAGCCATTTACATAGTTTCCGATCTCATATTGTTTTTCCCGGCAATGGTCATTTCCAGAGTAAGGGATTATCCCATAAGGGAAATAATCCAGAGGTTTTCAAAGAAAGTTGGATCTGTAAGGGTAAAATAAATAAACATAAGAATTTCAATAGATGTAATCCCATATATTTTTAAATATTCCTTAATACTTACAAAAATTTAAGTGACAGGTGGATGGAAACAAAATTTTCAAAGAATATTATGTATATGAAAATGATCAAAAAAAGGCTGGGGATGGGTTATTTTAATATTTTCTTTGATCGTATATTTACCTCAAAAAAAGATTTTGAGGTAGTAATTAAGGGTAGAAAAATCAAAATAAGATCTGGAATAGGAAGCCTGGCCCGGCTAATGGATAATGGCTGGAACGTATTTCCATTGAGTGAAGATGTGGTTCAGTTGGAGAATGATTATGGAATAAAAATCACATGCAGAACAGAAATTGGTCTTGATCTTGTACAGATGGAGGAGATTTTTATCGATGAGATTTACAAATGCAATATTGTGAATAAGAATGTTATTGACGTGGGAATGAATAATGGAGATTCTTCCATATATTTTGCGAAGAAAGGTGCAAAAAAGGTTTTAGGTATAGAGCCCGATGTAAGAAACTATGACATTGGATTAAAAAATATCAGGGATTCCGGTGTGGATAATATGGTCACGGCAATAAACAGGGCTGTGAGCAATGAGAAATCTGTGGAAATTAAAATGTATGAAGCCTTTCCAAACTCCAATTCTTTACCGGAATTTGAGACAAGCCCGAAGAAGGATAATGCAAAAATATGTGTGGTTGAGGGCATAACTCTTGGTGATATAATAGATATGTTTGAAGGTGAGACCATAGGTTTATTAAAAATGGATTGTGAAGGCTGTGAATACAGCAATATTGAGAAACTGGAAGAAAGGCACTTTAAAAAAATTGAAAATATAATAATGGAATATCATCAGGGTCCGAAGAATCTACCATTCATGCTTGAAACCATGGGTTTCAGGGTTGAATTGAAAAAATATGGGGTATTTCAGGGAATGTTAATTGCAAGTAGAATTTAATTTCTTCATATTTATTTTAAAATGACTGGATCTTTTTAAAGATCCGGTTGCCATTCCAAATTAAAAAACTATTAATGACAAAAGAAAATGGTTGTTTTGAAATTACATGTTCCGGGAATACAGGATCGCAGGGGATTCCATAAAGGTCCACATAGGGCAGGGTGAATTTGAAGAACTGTGGAAAAAAGACGGAAACATTTGTTACATGGTGAGTAAAAATGTAAAAAATGCCCATGAAAAGATGTTTGAAGGGATTACTCAATCATCCATAATTGAGATTGAGGACGGTGAAAATTCAAAGACACTGAATTATTATGGGAATCTTATTCAAAGGCTTGCCTCAGAGAATTTTGAGCGTAACAGAAAAATTGCATATGTGGGAGGCGGAACCACGGGGGATCTTGTTGGTTTCCTTTCAGCCACATATAAGAGAGGTCTCAATTTAATAGGGGTACCAACCACAGTTCTTTCAATGGTGGATTCCTCTATTGGCGGAAAAAATGGGCTGAATTTTAATGGGATTAAAAATCTGATTGGGACATTCAAGAATCCTTCAGAAATAGTTATGGACACATCCTTTATAATGGGAAATAGTAGAATGTTCCATGAAGCAATGGGCGAAATTGTCAAGCATGGTTTGATGCTGGACAGTTCAATCAATGAACTGTTGATGCAAAATAGCTTGGAAACAATATGGCATGGCAACACAATTGAAAGGCTGATAAGGTTGAATGTGGATGCCAAGATGGATATATGCGCCAAGGATCCTTTTGAAACGGAAAATGTAAGGAATGTTTTGAATTTTGGCCACACAGTGGGCCATGCTGTGGAAGCGGTCTCTGGAAACAGGATAGGTCATGGCTATGCCGTTATGATTGGAATGAAGGTTGAATCAGAGATGGCAAAAAACCTTGGATACAGCAATTATGATCCATGTGGGATAATTGATAACATTGTATTGAAATATGGCTTAGATATTCCTCAACTGGACAGGCATATGCTGAAGGAGTGCGGAAATTTCATAAAAAATGATAAAAAGATCAGGGATGGGATACTGCACATACCTGTGCCTTTAAGTCCAGGCAGGCACAGGATTGTTGAAATGAAAGCTTCTGAGTTTATCACTGAGATGGATAGGGTTGGTGAAAATATATGATACTGGGTCTTTTAGGAAATCCCGTGAGCATTTCATGGAGTGAACTTCTCTTCAACAGAATCTTCGAAATAGAGGGAAACAGAAACGCATACTATGCCATAAATGCATCTCCACACACAATTAACAGAATAATTGATACAAATATTTCTCCCTATGCCGGTTTCAATGTTACGGCCCCATATAAGGAATATATTCTTAATTTTGCAACAGATAGGGAACCACTTGTATGGAAAACAGGGTCTTCCAATGTGATTAAGAAATATTCAGGTGGATATTCTGCCTTCAATGTAGATTACATTGGTTTTGATTTTACCCTTAAGAAAAATAATGTGAATCTTGACGGAAAGCGTGTGGGAATTGTGGGTTCTGGAGGTGTATCAAAGACCATACTTTACTATGTTCTCACAAATTCATCCCCTGAAATGCTGGACATACTGACAACAAATATGGAAAAGGCAAGGGAAAGGATAAAGGGTACATGGCAGTATTCAAACATAGCCATCAAACCCTATGATTCGGCAGATGAATATGACGTGCTCATAAATTGCACGCCCCTGGGAATGAGGAAAACGGATAAGGATCCAGCACCAAACTCAAAAATATCAAATAAGGGTTTCCTCATAGATCTGACATACCAGCAGGAGGAGACTGAGTTCATGGGAAAGGCTAAACTGTTCAATGGGAGAGCTGTTAATGGAAGGGACATGTTTTTTGAACAGGCAAGGGAAACCTACAGGATATTTTTTGACAATTATCCTGAGAATTCGGTGTTTGAAAGGGCAAGGGAGGATGTGCTCAATTGGGCTGGAAAGAGTTAAGGATCACGGCTAATTCTGGAATTTCAGTGGTCAGTGGGTTTGTCACGGGAAAGGGGGCAGCCGTTGCACTGGAACTTGGAATGGTCATATCCGTAAGGGAATGGAAGGATCCTAAAAATGACCGGAATGTTCAGAGGTTGCTTGAAATTATGAAGGAAAGATATGGAGGCAATAATGAGTTTTCCGTTCGTGTTTTGAAAAGGTTGCCATCATCCCAGGGTCTGAAGAGTAGCAGTGCAATTGTGGGAGGAATACTGATGGCCTATGCAGAAATGAATGGCATTGAACTTTCACAG
>JAGDXN010000001.1:45920-46983 GCA_023256455.1 Cuniculiplasma sp. | reverse complement strand
AAACTGATTAAGGTAAACGAATTAAAAATTTAAATTAAAAAATATGACTCAATCTAACAATCTTTTAAAAAATTTACATGATATCACACAATAAATCTGAGATGCAAACATTGAAAAATATTCTTCCAGAATATTTCACACTGCCTTACTTTTGGGTTTGATTTTTCTGAATAGTCTTGATTTTTATGGGTATCCCTTTTTAGGCATCCATAATTCCTCTACATACATCCCCCTATCACAACTTCCATGCTCATATATTCTCATAGCCCCTATTTTAATGAATTGTTTGAATGATTTCACAAATGCATCCCCATTTTGAGATTCAGAATTTATCCTTTCATTCATAATTTATATTATGGATGAAAAGATCGCAATCTTAACCCGTAAAAACTCCAAAGGACATAGGAAGCCAGAATCAAAAGGACAATGCCTCCTGAAAACTCGTATAAATCCTTCAGCAGGGGATCGGGATGAACTGTGATTAAAATTGTGAATAAACCATTGTAGGTCTGAATATTTAAACTATCATTGCCAGATGGAATGACAAAGCACAGGGACTCACCCCTTCTTAAGGAGTGATTCTGACCATCGATTGATACATTCACAGTTGAGTTATAATCAGAAAACATCTCCAGATTTACCTTCTCCATTGGGAAAACTTGAACATTAAAATTAGAATCCTGAGAGATATAGTACTGGGAACCGGAATAATAAAGGCCATTAATAAGGAACGATATGGATATAATTGCTAACAGGATCATTATAATTTTATTCACGAGAATGACCTCCATTTTTCAATTGACACTGATATTCCAAAGAGTGCAATAATTAAAATCAAATATTCAGCAATAAAAATTAAAAAATTAAAAATAAAAAGATTAAACTACCTCGTCCTCGTTAATGTCCTCACTCGGTAATTCATCAAGACTGTTAACCGTTACCTCATTAACAGCCTTTAACGGTATTACGGCTTTATATCTTGTGCATTCCCATTCCTGGGTAGACCCCCTGTATGGGGGTCTGTTCATGCATACCGTGAACTGTGTATTAGCCTTAGCGAGTA
>JAGDXN010000001.1:43638-45910 GCA_023256455.1 Cuniculiplasma sp. | reverse complement strand
AGACATAGGTGTCAGGGCATCGATCATCAAGATTTCACTCTTTGAAGATACATAATTTATCATAAACATGGGCATTATGAACAGAAATAATGCCAGGAGCATGGATATTTGAGGTTTTCTGAAAAGAACTGAGGCAGTCATCATTAAAAAATAATAAAATAATACATATAGAGTCACTACAATAAACAGGTTGAAAGAGATGTTTATGCCAGCATTGTCAAATGTTACGAGGGGAAAGATCATTACGGTCAGAAGGTTGGCCATTGTAAAGAATAATATAATCGAAAATCTGGAAAGATTGGCTGAAAAATAGAAAAAACCCTCTTTCCTCTCGTATATGTTGGTAAATTTAAAGTTGAGGTTTGCCATGTAAAGAATACTCATCAGAGTTGTAATGGCGCCGATATTCCTGAGTCCTTCATTTGTTGGTGTGATAAGAAAGGCCGCAATGACAGCAATTATAAATGAAACAGGCAGAAATAGGCTGCTTGAAGAATAAACAATAAACCAGATGAAAAGCCTCATAATATTTTTAATATTCTACCGACCTCCGAAATGAGATGATATATTTCATAATCTCTCCCATAACTTTTGGCTCTGGATCATCATAAAGAACAATTTCATCAATTTTCGTTGAAAAATCTATTGAGTTAATCTTCAAAATTCCGCTCACCGCCACTGGATCAGAAACATAGAGCCTTATTGTCTTTTTAATATTACTGGAACTGCTAATTTCTGATATTCCAGTGATTTTGTCTTTTGAAACTTTTATAATGTGGAAGTCGCTTGAAAAGAACGGTTCATCATGATGCGCCGTCATTATGATGTCTCTATTTTCACTCTTGATTATTTCATTTATTATCAATTGCCTTTCTCTGTCCACGTTTACAAGTGGTTCATCCATAATCAAAAAATCCTTTGAAGAGAAAAGGGTAAATGCTATTCCACATAGTCGCTTTTCTCCGCTCGACATATTTTTTATCTGCTTATGGACCAGATATCCAATCCCAAGTCTTTCAACATAAGAGGAAATAACATTTTCAGAAGTGTATGTCATTGCATATTCAATAACATCCTTAAATTTGATGGTCAGTGGGAATTGCCCATCTGAGGGAAGATATGCTATTTTCTTTTTTACCTGTTTAAAGTCTCTTACAGAATCATAGCCGAAGCAGGTTATTTTACCGGCATTGGGTCTTACGAGCCCATAGATCATTGATAACAGAGTAGTTTTTCCGACCCCATTTTGACCTACCAACAGGGTTTTCCCCCTCATAAAATTGAAGGAAAGATCTTTGAAAAGAAACTTCCTCTCGAATATTTTTGATACTCTGTTAAATTCAATCAACTATTCCACCGATCCCATCAAATGAAATAATATGTGTAAGTCACTGGGAGAATGAAAACCGTCAAAATGGCACAAACAAAGATTGCAAAAAACAAAGACTGATATGTGGGCCATTTCCTGCTCCTTCCATAGTAATATATCAAAGCTGCAGCAAGGAAAAGGATTCCTGTTAACAGACCGTATTTAAAATAATGGTTTATCACAGGTAAAAACTGACCGTTTGTTTTCATAAGGGTAATGGAAGAACTTACTGAAAGCATAAAGTCTGCCGAGCTGTTTGAATGAGAAACTACCTGTGAAACAGAGGCGATCCCACCAAGAATGTTCCACATTATTGAATAACTTCTGTTCTCCAGGCATTTATAAAATGTGTTCCTGTCACCGTTCATATTTATAAAGCTGTTACTGTTAAACAGAAGGTCCCCTCCTTCCATTGCCCCGTACTTCATATTTATAGTTGCTGATCCATATACAGGATGACCACCCACCGGGGTTGTTAGAGCATTGTCAAAGACGTCGCATACAAAGATTTTCTTTGTAACAGAGATAAAACCGTAAACTTTACTGTATGGTGAATTTACTAAACAATCAACTGATTTTTGAGACACCACATGGCTATTCAATGGATCGGAAGGATAGGTCGGGGTATCAGAATATACAATATTTAAAATATTGGATAAGTTATCGCCTCCAGGGCCTTCATCTAATTTTGGCTGACCTCCAATAAAGGATATCCCTATGAATGATGTGAAATTCATCTCATATACAGGTGTTGAAGAAAAACTTGAGTTAACACTGGAACTGGAATTTTTACATAATGACAATGATGCACTGGATTTATCCTCATATTTAAGATAGTTTATATTTTGGATCTTTTCATCTGTACCATTTTTAATTATGGATACAGAAAGAGCAGGTAAAGAA
>JAGDXN010000001.1:39971-43628 GCA_023256455.1 Cuniculiplasma sp. | reverse complement strand
ACTAATTTCCAATTCTCACCACCTCAGTCGCCGATAGGAATTCCAATGGGAAAATAAATTTGTACATCGCCACCACTGCAATAATTGTTTCCACTATAATTATAAGAAAAATTGGACATAAAGCTATGGGCATAATCTGTGTCAACAAATGCAAAACCCTTCATATGATAACTTTGAATGAACCGCCCGCCCATGGATTCCTTTATTTCATATTCAAACTGCTCTGATTCAATAACATGCCTTTGAAATGGATTTATTACCACCCACTGTGAAGTGACAAAACTGGAACTGTGGTTTGAACTTACGAATTGCTCATTTGTTTGAAATGAGATCCCGCCAAAATTTATAAAGAAAAAATCCGATTGATATGGAGTATAGCTGTTCAAAAGAGTAAAAGCCACTGAAACTGTTGATTCACAGTTTTCCCTTCCACCTCCATTTACTTTAGCAACATTAAGCACTTGCCCATCTGAATCTCCCTCAATCAGACATGGTATCTGATAATATGAATTACTGGAAGAATTCATGATATCAACTTCAGCAAATAGGAACACAGGAAAAACAATCAAAAAATGGGCACTGACGCATATCTCATTTTCCTTTGAATCCCCATTAATTTCTCCTTTATTATTAATATGCACGGGCCAGATCCTTTTATCCCGTATTTTTATATGCTGTAAAATTTTATTCATTATTTTTGTGTAATTCCATTTGATATATATATGTTGTTAATTCATTATACTTTTTAATAATAAGCATTCTACCTTACAATTCAGAATTGGATAGCCTATGTAACCAACAGAATACAATTCAGCATTTCAATAAGTAAAAACAAATGCCCATATGTCAGTCTATGAAAATTATTTCTTCATAAATATGAGGTAAAAGATATCACTCTTCAAAAAGGTCATGGGCATTCTTAAAACAATGGTTCGATTTTTCTCACCATATTTATTTAAACATACATTCTCATAATTTCACATTTACAGGAATGAATGGGAGGGCTTAAAACATGGGCGCCGAAAAAACTGAGAGGTTTTCTATTTTCTACCAGGTTCCGTTAATTTTCTGTAAAAATCCTGATTAACGCTTAAGATTTTCTGGGTTTTCACGATTTAATCCATTAATTTTCCATTTCTTCTAAATTTCCTCATGAAATTTCTTATAAGGTTGGTAGCTCACCCTATCCATTGATGATCTTCATTGCATGTATATTGATCTTCCCCTGATATTGGACAGTTAATATGATAATTATGGATTCAAGTTTAAAAGGAAAACAAAGGGTTTCTTATGGCAAGGTTTTCATGTCAGGTTAATATATTCGATTTTATATAATCTTTCCAGAGAAATGTCCGATCTGCCATTGATATTGTACGAAACAGAAACTTTTGATTAATATGGATGCCCAAAGATATGGAAAGTCAGGTATGGCTGTATGCATTTAATTATAATATCTCATTAATATTGTCTGAATGCTAAGGGGAACACATCAACCAGGTTCGGCAGTGATGAATGTTACATCCTTTGCAGATCCATTCTTCCCGTTGGCATTTTTTATTCAATCTTTCTCTGCAAATCATTCCATATGACCCTATCCCATCCCCTTTCATATAATCTCTAAGGGAATAGCCATATGGTTCCTGCATCAGCATACTGATCGTGAAAATCAAGAAAGTTTCATTGAAAAGATTGGGTATCTGATGTCCACTTATATCTGCGGATCAACGAGAGTGCACCAATGCTACAAAATGAGAAACTTAACAATAATTACCGAATCAAAATTTGATCTTCCTCCCTTCTCCATGTAGAACTTGAATATATCAAAAAGAATAGGCTCTATCCATTCAAATCAATAAGGTCTGATATACTGGTTAAGGGATCAGGGATATTTCCTATTTCCCTGTGACATTCATGAGGATTTGAATGCAGAAGATTCATCTCATTTAATCATGGGATCATCAAATAAGTTTTTGGTGAGTGTTTTTGAAGAACCTAAAATATAAATCCATGCAGTTGAATAAAGAATAAACCTTATGAAATTATGTCTCAATTCAAAAAATTCATTTTGACAGATTTTCCTCTTTTATCCTTTCGAGAACCTGTATCCTTTTGGCAGGATGGGGATGATCACTGAATATGCTATCCTTTATACCAACTTTCATGGTCCTCCACTTCTGAAGCACTGCAACGTGATCATATGCCTTTGCATCACTGTCACCGGAAAACATCAACATGCTTGAAAGGGACGATGTGGCTGTTTTTCTTCTGAAAATATGTCTTCCCTGAGTTGCCGAACTGTAGGATACAATTTTTGCAAGTGCAGTCTGTAGATTGTCTGTTGCCCCTGGAACAGTCTTTGCAGAGTTGACATCAGCATAGGATTCCCTCATCCTGTTGACACCAAGAATCATAATATTGAAAACAAAGCTGATGGCTATAAGTGCCACTGCCACAATCAGAATCGATCCGCCATTCTTTCTTCCAGATCCAAACAGCATTGAATATCCGAAATAGAAAATTAAAGTTGGTATCAGACCTATGGCAAGCAACAGTGCTATATCATGATGCTTGAGATGGCCAATTTCATGGCCCATAACCGCCTCAACCTCATCCCTGTTCAGTATTCTTAAGAGGCCTCTTGTTATTGCCATCCTTCTTCCTGCCAGGATTGAACCGAAAGCAAAGGCGTTTGGCATATCTGTCTCTGCAATGTAAAGTTCCGGCACCTTTTGATGGTTCAGCTCGCAGACCCTCTCCAGAGATTCCTGAAGCCACATTGTGGATTGATCGTTTTTATCCACCGGCCTCAGATGGTACATATGGCCTATTATATAGGGTGATATGAGATATTGTATGAAATCCATAACGAATACTATACCAACCATCAGGATGAAAAATCCTGATGTTGGCAGTACTCCGAAGAAATATGATGAAACGCCCAGAATTATGAGTGCTGCCAAAACCGCAATTCCCACGCCCGCCAGGATTGCAGCAATCCTTATCTTCAGAGCAACAAGACTCATATCTTGTAATTGCATTCAGGTTAATAAAATATACAAAATGCTTTTTCTCTGGAAAAATTGCCTTAACCACCAATTGTAATATTTTATTACATGGCTTTTCATTAACAATATAATGATAGATGGTAATTTGAAGAAGAATCTTCACTTTAAATGGTCTCCGCATAACAGAGAAATTTTAAGAATTAGAGATGGAGATACTGTTAAATTGAACATACCTGATTCGTCCATTAACCAGATACATGGAAATATGAAAACTGAAGACCTTGCAAATATAGATTCTTCACTGTTTGATGGTGCAGTGGGTCCCATATACATTGAGGGGAGCAAGCCTGGAGATTCCATATCTGTTGAAATAATCCATATAAAATCGGGAAACAGCGGCTGGAGTGCCATAATGAAGGATTTTGGTCTCCTGAAAAATATGTTCCCTGAGAAGCTCATTATGTGGAAAAAAATTGATGATTACTGGATCTGCACAGATGATAAATTCCTGAGTGGGATCAAAATACCTGATGATCCATTCCTTGGAGTAATAGGGACTTCCCCGGGGAGCGGAGAATATGGGATGATTCCTCCCCAGAACTTTGGAGGTAACATGGATAACAGAATGGTCAGAAAGGGATCAAAAATTATT
>JAGDXN010000001.1:18807-39961 GCA_023256455.1 Cuniculiplasma sp. | reverse complement strand
AGGCGCAATGCTTTCCTTTGGAGATCCCCATGGCCATCAGGGTGATGGTGAAGTCTGTGGAACAGCCATTGAAACGTCTGCAGAAATTGAGGTGAGGATAAGGTTATTGAAAGAAAAATACCATATGCCTGTTGTAACCGGTCAGATTCAAGATTCTGGGAGAAGGCTATGTACATCCGGGATAGGAAATGACCTTTATGGTGCTTCAAGAGATGCCGTACTCTCAATGATTCATATTTTGGAAGGAAAAAATCTCAGCCCTGAGGAAAGTTATATTCTCATGAGTGTTGCAGGGAATCTTTCCATAAGGGAAATTGTGGACGAGCCAAATTTTGTTGTCAATATGTGTATGGATCTTTCAATTTTGGAAAAGGCTGGCATTTACTTTGATCTTTAATCCAGATCTGCCAGTCCATCTTTTCTTTTCCCCTCTTTTTTAATCTCCATTCCCACACCTGCAATTCCAAATCCAATGACAAGATAGTAAAGAGTCAGTGCTCCTGTGAAAATGTAGAAGATATAGTTTGAAAGGGAGTCAGGCAGCTTGAAACTATAGGATTCCACAAAGAAGAGTGAGAATATATAGAACAAAATGGATGATATATAAATTGCCTTGTGATGCATCAGAGCCCGCTTAACATCCCATCGGCCCGTGGAAAAACTGTTCTTTCTCCTGTATACCATTACATACATCATCAAGGGTACAAATATGACAGCATAGGGTATAAGGCCGTAAAATAAAAAGGTCAGGCTGGAAACTTTATAAAAGAGGCTTGTGATGTAAAATATTCCAAAGGATACTGCCAGGTTAAGAGGTATGAAGGCATAGGCATACCTGCTTCTTGCCACAAGTCTTCCCAAAATGTATGTGGGAAGCAACGGAAACAGAAATGCAAATATTCCGATTATATACTCAAAGGATTTATCAATCAGTTTAGACGTAAGGGCACAGTATTTCAAAGTTTTTAACCATTTTTCAAAATTTATCATTCATTTGATGATAATGCATAAAATCTACTGATCTTTTAAAAGATCTAATTCTGCTTTGTGACATATTTGGTGATTGAAAAAACCAGGGCGTAAGAAACAAAATTTATCATGTTTGCAGTCAAATAAAGCGTTCTAGAAGTAACTGATTTCCTGATTTTTTTCATTTTAATCAGGCTTGAAAAGCATTTTTGAAGACGATTTTTGCTGTACCAGAAAAGTTAATAAATGATTTGCTATAAAAAAATTATGAAAAATAACATACTGATACCCATTGTGGTAATAATTGTGATTGCAGCTGGCTTAGGGGGATTCCTTTATTACAGCAGCACAGAACCAAACAGTCACGTGGCAATATCAGTTGCAGATACCCCTGTGCTTTCGGGTGTTGGTGGAGTTTATATCACCTTCAGTTCTGTTGAACTGCACAGCAACAGTTCCGGATGGGTTAATTACTCGGTACCAGCAACAACCATAAACATACTTGGCCTCACCATATCAAATGCTTCGCTCCTTACCAATATAACACTTCACTCAGGAAAATATACCATGATAAGATTATTCATAAAGAGCGTAACTGTGAACATTCTTGGATTAAACGTAAGTTTCAATCTGGCGTCCAGGTTTGCCTTCATAAATCATCCATTCAATGTTTCACCAAACTCAACTACCAGGGTAATAATCGACTTCAACCTTAATCAGAACCTGAATCTGAACTCCAAGATATTTACACCCAATGTTGGTGTAGTGGTGAACTGAAAGGCATTTTATTTTTATAATTTCACCATAATGTAAACATTTTTTAATACATTCACAACTTGATTGGATTTATTATTTTTAAATCATATTTTTTTAAGGTTAATCATTGGGGTACGGATCGATGCACATATTCATAAAATCCGATTCATCAATCAGGAATATATTTTAAGAATTTCAAAATCGATTAAAACGTTTCAGGATTTGAAACCTCAAAGAAATAGAAAGATAAGTTTCAATCATTAAAAGTTTGACTTATAAGAATCTTAATGTTGGGTTTAAGGTACCATGCACCAACTTTATTGTGTTGACCCATTGACAGAAACTGTGTATGGTATGGCTGCTTATCTCACTTTCAATTTATCCAAATATAACATATTCTTCCCTGATTTGCCTGGAAATTAATTCCACGCAAATATAGGTTTTAAAAAAATAAAGGGTGGCAATCATTTAAAATAATCAAAGGTGATTCAATATCAAACAGAGTCCTGTTAAATAAGATAAAATGATACAAATTCATGACAGAGAAACTCTATCTCAATGATTCTTACATGAAAGAGTGCGATGCCACTGTTAAGAAGATTACTGAAAAAGGATTGATACTTGACAGGACAGTTTTTTATGCATCCGGTGGAGGCCAGCCGGGAGATTCAGGGGAAATAAATTTCGGTGACAGAACATTTAAAGTCACAGATACTGTGAAGGATGGCGACGACGTTTTGCATATTGTTGAAAATGTGGACGGAATAGCTGTTGGGGATAGGGTTAGATGCAAAATTGACTGGGACAGGAGGTATGCCCACATGAAATACCATGGAGCAATTCACCTGATTGATGCTGTAGCCAATATGAATCCGGATTATGAGGGTCTCATAACAGGGAGCCAGATTTATGACGACAGGGCAAGGGTAGATTTTTCCATGGAAAATTTTTCACAGGAAGTGGCACAGAAAATTATAGATGATACAAACAAAGTGATACAGGAAAATCATGAATTCAGGGTTAAATATATGCCCGGTGAGGAAGCTATCAAGATTAAGAACCTTGCAAGAACCGAACCGGGAAGGGAACTGATCAAAAGGCTGGAAACCGTAAGGATCGTTGAAATCGTTGGCGTTGACCAGCAGGCTGACGGCGGAACACATGTTAAAAACAGTTCAGAGATTGGCAATATAGTGTTGCAGAAGATAGAAAACAAGGGAAAAAGGAATAAGAGAATGTACTTTGTTCTTGAATGAACTGTAATAACATAAATACGGGCAATATTTTTTTACGAGTATGCCCTTATTAAAATATGGTAAACATGGACTGGGTCAGGCAGGAGATTGAGAGCCTCAAAAATGAAGGAAGATATATTCCCATAAGAACTGTTGAGAGTTCGCAGGGAGCATATGTGAAAATTGCAGGAAAAACAGTTCTAAACATGTGCTCAAATAACTATCTGGGCCTTGCAAATAACCCCGAGGTCAGGAAGGCTGCCATTGATGCCATATCTGAGTATGGTGTGGGTGCTGGTGCGGTCAGATCCATAGCAGGCACAATGGAAATACACATAAAACTTGAGGAAAAACTTGCTGAATTCAAGCATATGGAGGCATCTCTGGTTTATCAGGGAGGGCTGCTTGCAAACCTTGGAACCATACCGGTGCTCGTTGGGAAGGAGGATGTCATTTTCAGTGAGGAACTGAACCACGCAAGCATCATTGATGGAATGAGATTGAGCTCAGCCAAAAAATATGTGTATAAGCATATGTCAACAGAGGATCTTGAGAAAAATTTAAAGGAACATAGAAAGGAGGGAAAGAAATCTATCATTGTAACAGATGGTGTTTTCAGTATGGATGGGGATATTGCAAGGGTCCCTGAAATCACCGAAATAAAGGAGAAATACGATACCATGTTTTATGTGGATGATGCCCACGGCGAAGGTGTGCTTGGGAAAAATGGAAGGGGAATAGTGGACCACTTTAACCTTGCAGGAAAGGTTGAGGTGGAAATGGGGACCTTCTCCAAGGCACTTGGTTCCATGGGTGGTTTCGTGGCAGGCTCCAGTGAGCTCATTGATCTCCTAAAACAGAAGGCGAGACCATTCCTCTTTAGCAGTGGCCTTAATCCAGGAGATGCGGCCTCAGTTTTAAAATCCATTGAGATTATGGAAAGGGATGACAGTTTGATAAAGAAATTGTGGAATAATGCAGAGAGACTCCAGAAGGGATTGAGGGATGCAGGATTCAAACTTACAGAGACCAAAACACCAATAACTCCTGTGTTGCTGGGTGACGAGAAGAAGACCCTTGAAGCAAGCAGGCTTCTTTATGAGCAGGAGGATATCTTTGCATCACCCATTGTGTTCCCAACAGTTGCAAGGGGAATGGCAAGAATCAGGCTGATGCCCTCGGCTGTTCACTCAACTGAGGATATTGACAGAACAATAGATGCTCTTTCAGAGGTATGGAAAAAAATATCCCACTAAGGTCTCAGTTAAAATATAACATTTCATCTCAAATTTTTAGATTAAACATTCATAATCCAATTGATTTTTTTCCTGTAAAATCTGAATTTTCCATATCTTAATTACATTCAAAAATTGTAATTTGCATTTAACTTTCATGATCTATATAGAGGAATTGAGTACTGCTCAGAATGTTTATAATAGTAGTAAAATATTGTGTCCCAGTGAGTTGATGATAGGTGCAATATTATCGGGTGGATATGGCAAGAGACTGAAGCCCATCACAGATGAAATTCCGAAGGTTCTTGTGGAAATAAAGGAAAACTATACAATTATGGACAGACAGCTTCTTGATTTTAAAAGCGTGGGAATAGAGGATGTTTTCATCCTTTCAGGCCATCTTGGGGAAAAGATTGAGGAAAGATATGGTAAGGAATATAATGGCATGAGATTTCATTATTTGAAGGAAGAGAAGCCCATGGGTACCCTCTATTCTGTGAGAAATCTTTTGAAGAATTCAGGAGATGAAGATATAATATTGAGGAATGGGGACGTTGTTACGGACATAAATTATGGTAGATTTGCCCAGTTTGGAAAGGAATCCCAATATGGTATGACAATGCTTGTTACAAAGATGAAAAGCCCCTATGGTATTGTTGAACTTCTGGGCGATCAGGTTGTCTCCTTCAGGGAGAAACCTGTTCTTGACCATTACATAAATTCAGGGATGTATTACATAAAATCATCCATTAAGGAACTGTTTTTCAACGAATATAACGGAAAGGATATTGAAACCACCGTATATCCTGAACTTGCCAGGAGAAAGCAGATCGGGGCATACAGGGAAGAATCTTTCTGGATCGGGGTTGACAGTGAGAAGGAACTGGAACAGGTCAGGAAGGAATACAGGGGGAGGGACGACACTCCCTATGGATATAAGAGAGATATTTATTCAAAGGACCATATGTCCATAATGGAATTCTTTGTGAGGGATGGCTCATCTGTAAAACTCAGCGAAGGAAAGATAATCAGGTTCATACAGGGTGAGGGAATCATAAAGGGCAGCACTGAAAATATGTACTCTCCAGGGAAGGTCATGGACATGGATTCAACCCTTGAGATAAAGGCCTATACGCCCACAAAGCTTGAAGTGCTCTCATATTAGCTGGCGCCACATTATGTAGGCGTCAGACCCGTCACTGTAGTAGTTCCTCAGAATGGATGTGACGAGAAAACCATGTTTCTGGTAAAACTCTATACCTTTTTTATTATCTGTCCTGACCTCAAGGCGGAGCACAATTATTCCATAAATTCTTGATATGTCAATGAACTTTTCAAGAAGCATTCCCCCGATTCCCATATTCCTGAGGTTTTCATCCACTGCAAGCATCAGAATTCTTGCCTCACTTCTTGACATCTTTCTTCCCGCAAGAAAGCCGTTAATTGTCCCTTCCTGTTCGGACACAAGGAAACCGTCGGGCCATGACTGAAAAATCTCAAGCATCAGATCCTCTGAATATTTTTCAGACAGGGATTTTGTAGATATCTGCATGACTCTCCTTAGATCCTCCATTTGAAACCTCCTGACTACGGGAGGATTGAATCCATCGCCCTGCATATCCACGTTTGAATATGTTTTTCTATTTATTATAACTTTATTTGAACTCTTTTTATGTATTATTTTCAGACTTCCACCTCTCAGGGCAGTTTGAACGTGTTTCCGTGTCCAGGATATACGGTATAACCATGATAGGATTTAATTTTTTCAATTGAAGCCCTTGCCTTATCAGGGAAAATTGTGAACTTTTTGTTGAAAATAATATCACCTTTCTTAATATACATGGCATCGCCCACAAATATGCATTTCAGATTTTCAAACAAAAAAGACCTGCTGTCAGGAGTGTGGCCATTTGTAGGTATAACCCTTACACCATTAAGATTAAATTTGCCCAGAGGCAGAAGGCCATCCTTTTTATCTATTTTTGATGTTCGTGCAATAAGCCTTGAAATGAATGAGGATGCAGGAATCATCTTTCTCTTTCCGGAGATTACCTCCATTTCACCCTCAGGAACATATACATGAGGATTGAACTTTTCCATAATCTGGCTCAGGCCACCTATATGGTCTGGGTGATAATGGGTTATAAGGACAATTTCCGGTTTTGCATGAAGCCTTTCATAATACTGGATGATCTTCCTGCCCGATCCCTTTGTGCCCGCATCTATCAGAATCCTTTTTCCATCATAGGTCACATCGTAACTGTGGGCAAGTGTTTTTGGAATCATCACCACAGAGTCTACATATTCCATTGAATCTTTCAATGCTTTGTATTTTAAAAAACTTCTTATTTCCCAATCTCTTTTTTAAACCATAAAACATCAGAAACCACACACATTTTCCTCAAGGAAACCTGTGAAAAATTCCAGAAATACTTCATTCCTCTCCAGATCTGGAATCGCCAAAAAACTCTCCTATTTCCTTAAAATCTGGATCTGCAGGGCTGCATTTAATGTACTCACGAAACATTTCAATCCTGTTATCGAGAATTATGACAACACCCCTGTCGTTCTCGCTTCTTATAACCCTTCCCATTGCCTGTTTCAATTTCACCAGTGCAGGGAAGAAGAAGGCATATTCCCACCCATTGCCATAAAGATGTTCGTAGTATGAGGAAAGTATTCTCTGCCTTATATCCGGCTTCGGGAATGGTATGCCCACAATTACAAGTATTTCCAGAAGTTCTCCCGGCAGATCTATTCCCTCAGACATCCTTCCTCCTATTACTCCATACATAACCCCGCCCCTTTCCCTGAATGTGCCTATCATTTTATTGAAATCGGCTGATTTCATGTTCCTGCTCTCCCCCAATCTTTCGGATTCAGGTATCCTCCTGAGAATTCTGTCCATTACCCTGAAGGATGGAAAGAGCACAAGTTTTCTTCTCTCATTGCTCAACAAAATCCTGGATATGGCATCGCCAAACCTGCTTTCCATGTTGAGATCAAAATCCTCGAATTTTGTTGTCAAATCCGTGGAGTATAGGGTCAGAAGGTTTTTTTCCGGGAATATATTTCCTATATCCATAAATCTGCTGTCTGTAAAACCGGTCATGTTAAGGAATATATGGATGGGTTCTATGGTTGATGACAGATTCAGTGTGAGGGATCTTTTCATTTGCTCAAGCACAATGGATGGATCAAGGCAGTAAGCCTCCACAGATATTTCCTCTATTTTTAACCCCTTTTTCAATATGCATACATATCTTTCATCATCGGCATACTGGAGAAACTTGAGCTTGGATGAAAGGGACGATAGATGGGACATGGGAACCTTACCCATTTCCTCCTTCTTCTTTTCAACAACCTCTCCAAAACTGGACAGGGCGTCAACCATATAATATACATCCTCAGGATCATACCTTCCTGACATTGCAATATTGGAATATATGTCCCTGAACATTACCCTTCTCTCTTCCTCTATCCCCATGTCCGAGGTCATATCAATAAATGCAGACCTTATTGATTCCATGAAGTCGGATATTCTGATTCTTGGCATTATTTCCGGGTCACCATATTCAACAGATTCCTTTTCGGATAGGTTTATCATGTTCCATGTTATTTCAAAGGAGTTTACCTGCCTGGCCATGTCTGGCAGATTATGGGCCTCATCTGCCACAACAACAACACTTTCCCTGGAAGTTCTCATATTGTAAAGGACATTGATTGCCATATCCGGGCTGATAAAATAGGCATAGGGCATTACAACTATCTGGGCATCTTTCATTGCATATTTTATTGATTCATATGGGCATATTCCCCTGGATGAAAGGGACAGGAAAAGATCTTCAGGTGAGGGGCTTTGATTGAGTATGGAATCGATGTTTTCCTGATCCCTGATTTTTTCATTATAAAATCTGCAGCCACCATCCTTCCCCGCTACTGTCCTCTTTTTTCTTGCAGAACACATCCTTGAAAGGGATTCTGCTGTGAATTCCCTTTCCTCTTCTATCTCCCTGTATAGAGGACAGAGATTTATGCGGCCCTGCATAACAACGGATTTGAATTGTATGGATTCCCTGATCCTGTTCATTTCCTTGATTATATTGGCCTGCTGAGAGTTTGTTCTTGTGAGATAAATGATCTTTTTACCAGATTCCATGCTGTATAATATGGATGAGAAAAGCCCAATCAAAGTTTTGCCTGATCCTGTTGGCGCCTGGATTATGGCGTGCTTTCCCTTTCTCAATGTTTCAAGAATAAAATTTATGGCTTTTATCTGGTATGGCCTCAATGTGATGCTGCCATACCTCCCATCCTCCCTGAGAGTTTCCATTACAGTTTTTCCAGCTCTTTTCTCTTTGCCTCAACTTCCTCTGGATTGACGCTCAACTTCATGGCCTCATCCAGAACACCCAGTGCCTCTTCCTTCCTGCCGAGCTTTCCCAGAGTGTCAGCCTTTAATATATAGTATGCACCATTTTCAGGCATCAACTCTATGGCGGCGTTAATATCCTTTAGGGCCTCCTCATATCTGCCCATATTCATCAGTGTTTCGTATCTCTTGTACACGAATATCTGATCCATTGAGTTCAACCTTACGGCCTCTGAATAATCCTTCAGTGCTTCCTCCTTTTTTCCAAGCCTGAATCTTGCATTACCTCTGTTATAATAGAAATCCGGAATGTCTGATTCCAGCTCTATTGCCGCCGTGAACTCCCTTTCGGACTCCTCAATATTTCCCCTATCTTCCAAAGCCGCACCCAATGCATTGTGATAATCTGCATTTCCCGGCAGGATCTCAATGGCCTTCCTGTAATCCTTAATGGCTGAATCATACATCCTCATTGAATAGTATGATAAACCTCTGTTAAAGTAATAATCAGGGTCATTCTGCAATATCTTAATGGCCTTTGTAAACTCCTTTATGGCTTCAGGATATTTTTTGAGATTGAAGAATGAAATACCCCTTTCGTTATAATCGTCCGCTATTTCATCCCTGTCTCTTGGTATATCTGAATCCTTGATCTGTTCTTCTGACACAAATCATTAAGTTTTTGTTAATACTTTAACTTAATGTTTGAACATTAACAAATTATTGGAGAGAACAATGGGAACCTTTTGCACTTGCCTTTATTTTTCAAATCACGGGCATATTCCATTTATTGACCTGAAAATATATGGGAAAATTTCTTAATCATAGCTTCCTTTGCCTGAAATCATCCAGTATGCCAGTATAGGTCTTCCAGTGAGTCCTTACAATCCCTTTGATATCCATTCCATCTTTTATTGCCTCTTTCAGGAAATTTATGGTTTTTGGATCAGATGGATAGCCTGAACCCACATCCCCATATTCCATTCTGATCCTGTCCATCTCCTCCTCCCTTTTAAGCTTGGCCAGAATGGATGCTGCTGAAACATTCACATACAGGGAATCTGCCTTATGCTTGCATATTACATTCTTCGCTGTCATCTCACTGAGAAGATCGGAAAGCCTCCTTTCGTTCACATCAAAGGAATCTACAACAAAATCATTGCACGGGGAGTTTTTTATTATTTCTATTACTTCATTTTCCTCAATTTTGTTTATTGTCATTTCCTCCATTTTTTTATTCAAATCCTCAGAATATATGACCTTAACATTCCAGTATGCTGCCCTTTCCATTATGAGCCTGCCCATTCTCAATCTCGATGCCTGGCTGAGTGTTTTTGAATCCCTGGCACCTGTTTTTTTCATCTCATCCTCGTCTGCCACAACTATAGCTATTGCCATGGGCCCTATGACCGGCCCCTTTCCAGCCTCATCTATGCCGCCGTACACTTTCATTGGATACATCACCTCCATGCCTGCCCCATATTAATATGGTCATGTTCAGTAGAGCATTTTTATTACAGTAATATATATCAAAACATGGGCAGTTCCAGTGAGAATTCAGATCCGGTAAAATTTATGGAAAGCAGGAAGGATAAGATCAATTTCTATTTGAAGGAATATTTTGACCAGATTTACAGTGAGGTCAGGGACAGGGAGATGGAGCAGATTGTGGATCTGTTGAGAAAATATACCCTGAGGGGTGGAAAGAGAGTCAGACCCATTCTCATCTCTGCAGGCTACCATATGTTTGGGGGAAACTCTGAGGAGATTTACAGGGCTGCCACAAGCATTGAGATATCCCAGTCATTCTTTCTCATACATGATGATATAATGGACAGGAGCGATTTGAGAAGGGGTTTCAAAAGTTTTCACAGGGAGGTCGAAGATCTTATTGGAGATGTGAAGGATAGAGAACATATTGCAGAGAGCCTGTCCATAGTGGCAGGAGACCTTGCAGTGGACTATTCCTTTGACACAATTCTGAGATCGGGCCTTGAGGAAAGAAGGAAAATAATGGCCATGAAGGAACTTGTGGATATAATTAAAGTAACTGGATATGGAGAGGGTCTTGATGTATACACAGGCACAGGCTATAAATTGACAATATCAGACCTTATAAGGCTTCATCTTAGAAAAACTGCAAAATATACCATTGAGGGCCCACTTATAATGGGTGCGCGCATTGCGGGTATAACCGATCCATTGTGGGATTTGCGGGCATATGGGTCCCTTGTGGGTATAGCGTTCCAGCTTCACGATGATGTAATTGGGCTGTTCGGAACGGAAAAAGAGATAGGAAAGCCTCCAAAAAGCGATGTGAATGAGGGAAAACAGACCCTGCTGATGATTGTTGCCATGAGGAACTCCGATGAAAAGGACAGGGAATTTATCTGGAAAACCCTGAGATCGGGAAATGTTTCGGATGCAGATTTTGAAAAACTCAAGAAAATTGTTGTTGAATCTGGATCTCTGGATTATTCAAGGTGGATCATAAACAGATTTATCGAAAGGGGAAAGTACTATCTGTCCCGTGTTGATGGGGACAGGGAAGTGAAGGATTTCCTCAACTGGTTTGCCGATTTCCTTGTGTCAAGAAAAAGTTGAATTTTCAACTGCTTTCTTTGAAGTTTCAAACCTTGGTCTGAATTTGGAATACATATCCCTCATTGTCTCATCATCAATGTGCGTATATATTTCAGTTGTCCCTATGCTTGAATGACCAAGCATTCTCTGTATGAACCTTATGTCCCCCCCATTTTTCAGTATGGTGGTTGCAAAGGTATGCCTCAGGGTATGGGGCGTAACGTGCCTGCTTATCCCACTTTTTGCCGCCGCCTCCCTGATCATCTTTTCCACTGTGGATGGATGGTACTTTCCACCCTTTGCACTCACAAAGAAATATTCGCTTATTCTTCCGTGCTCCGCCTTCCAAAAGATATATTCTGAGAGTATGTCTGAAACCTCCTTGGGTATTAACACAATTCTTTCCTTGTCACCCTTTCCTCCCGTGATTCGAACTGTCCCGCTCTCAAGGTCGATGTCATCATTTCTCAGTGAGCATAATTCACCCACACGCATTCCAGAATAGAGGAAAGTGTTCACAATGGCATAGCATGAAATATCGTTTATTGCAAATTTCAGAAGCAGTTCGACCTCATTTTTATTGAGATAAACGGGCACCTTCTTTGATCTTCTTGGCGCTTCCAAATTTTTGGGGACCTCATAGCCAAGCTCCACAAACATGTGCTTTACAGCCTTTATGGCAAGATACTGGCTGTTTTTGGAATAGTGCTTTTTTGTGGCAAGAAACAGTTTGAAAGATTCAATATCTCTGGCCTCGCAATTTTTCGCAGGCTTGGCGATGAAATCCGTGAACATTTTTGCGAAAAATGAATATTGTTTTATGGTGTATGGGCTTCTTCTCTCAGCTATCATTCTATTCTTAAAATTAAGAAGCTCATGGTCGCACTCTTCATTGGTCATATTATAGCAATTCTATTTTTCCTTTAAAAATATATCTATAAGTGATGGTTACTTAAATTAAATATGGGATTTCAGTACAATATATTTTTAAATTTCCCTGAAGTCCACTTTTCTCTCAGTTTTTTCCATCATTTCCCTACATTTTTCACTGGCTATTTCAAGCTGGGGATCGAAATTGTTGAAATAATCCTCAGGTGGATATTCTATTTCGATGTCAGGAATGGTACCCCTGTTCTCAAGGCCAAATCCTATGTCCCTGAACCATAAACCGAACTCAGGCTGGGTCACAACGGTTCCATCAATCAGTGTTCTCCTTGGTGCAATGCCTATGACACCTCCCCATGACCTTTTTCCTATTAATGGGCCCAGCTTCATCTGTTTGAAATAATGGCCAAATATATCCCCATCTGAGCCTGCATATTCATTGGTTATGGCAACTACCGGACCGTTCACGCTTGCAGAAGGATAGGGTGATCTGCTCCCCCTTCTGGGCACGGAATAGCCCATTCTTTCCTTCATTATTTTTTCCATTACAATCTGGGATGTGTGGCCCCCTCCATTATATCTTATATCCACAATCAAACCATCTCTGGACGTTTCCTCATACAGGGATCTGGAAAACTCTATCATCCCTGCCATGCTCATATCAGGTATGTGTATATATCCAACCTTTCCTCCCGTTTTCTCATGCACATAGGATCTTTTTGAAATGACCCAGTCCCTGTATCTCATGTTTCTGTCATCGTTGAGAATCTTCACATACTCTCTCCTTTCTTCGCCCGTTTCGGATGCAAGTGTTATGGGTATGGTCTTTCCTGCAGTGTCCAGAAGTAACTCATATGGGTTTTTTCCAGAAACATCAACATCGTTTATCTTCCTGATTATTTTAAAATGTTCCGGGAAAATTCTCCCTATGGGGGAACTTTCCCTGCTGTCGGAAATATCTCCGTAATAAATTTTTGAGATTTCATACCTTCCGTCTTTGAAAACAATATCTATTCCAAGCTTGCCGGCCATATGGGGAAAGGAAGGCCAGAAATCTCCACCCGTTTCATAGGAATGGGATGTGCCAAATTCACCCTGCATTTCCCGAATAATCCACGACAGTTCTGTTCTTGAGCTTACCCTGTCCAGAAGATTTTTGTACTTTTCCATAACTCTCCCATATATTTCCTTTCCCCTGTCCGCTCTCCAGAAATTATCCCTTGCAAGCCTTGCGGATTCAAGAAACATCTGTCTCCATTCCCTTCTCTCATCCCCTATGAAGCTTATGGATGACGGGTTTATGGAAATGAGATCCTTTTCATCAGGTTTTTTGACTATCCTTTCCTTAATGTCCATTATGAGTATTTTTGATTTTGAATTTCTTACGACAATTCTGCTTTTATCCTCACTCATAAAGGCAGATTTTACCCCTCTGGAAAATTCCATAATTTTCCTGTCTTTGAAATCGTAATATAGAAGATCCTGCCTGCACATTCCGTCCTGGCATTCATCCATCGTCTCTCTTAGAAGAAATATGCCGTTTTTTGATGCCATAATTTTTTCGTAATTATCTCTCTTTATTTCCAGTGAAAAGGTACCCTTTATGACCCCGGAAAGATCCCTTTCGTTCTTTCCATTCCTGAGACTTTCAGGAATGGTGCTCTCAGGGCCATAAATATCTCCGGTTAATGGAACACAGTTCACAACAGAAGTGCCGATAAAATCATAGGAGAATAGAATCCTGTCGTGTACTGGCCTTAGATCCCTGTCTGTAATATAATAAAGATATGAACCGTCTGGAGAGAATGTGGGAGAATATTCATTCATATCTCCAGTGGACATGTCGTATTTCATGGATTTTTCCAGATCATATATTCTGACCCTTCTCTTTCCCATTGAGCCAAAGCCTCCTGGAATAGAGGTGACCGTATAGGCTATCCTCCTGGAATCAGGATGCCACACGGGTTCGAAAACCGGCCCCTTTTCTCCATATTCCAGGATTTCAGCCCTTCCATTTTCCACATTGACCATTACAAGATTGAAATTTCCATCTATTGCACCTATATATTTCCTGTCAGGAGATATTTCCATTGTTTCTATGCCATGGAGCTCAGAGCTTATGACTTTCAGTTGATTTCCCATAAAATCATAGGAATATATTTTCTCCTCACCTTCCATGTCCGATGAGAAAATTATTCTATTTTCATCCATGAATCTGAGGTTCCTAATCCTCAGATATTCTCCCGGGATAGATATTAATGGTTCAAGCCTTTCTCCGGAAACAAATGCCCTTCCTCTAACAACAAAACCAAGGGTTTTTCCATTCCCTGAGAGGCATATTTCCTCCATATATTTTGAACCCGTAACCTTTCTTTCTCTCCTGTAAAATGCCGGAGAAAGCCATTTTATCTCTGGCTTCAATATTTTTCTGGAATCTAAGTCAAAAATATGTATGTCTCCATCCACAATAAATATAAGGTGACTCCCATCCCCTGAGAGGGACCTGGCATATTTATCTTTAAAATCTGTTTCCTTTCTTAAGTCTTCTCCATTTAGATCTGTGGAATATATGTTTCCTGAATTCCCTTCATCCAGAATGAAATAGATTCTTTTTCCAGAAATTGCTGGAGATGTGACATTTCCCTCCATGTCAATGATTTTTTTGAACCCATCCTTCAGGTTCCCTCTCCAGATAACGCCCTTGGTTCCACCCTTATAACCCTTCCAGTGAATCATATCCAGCGTGTTTCTTCCAATAACCATTCCGCCATTTTCATCATAAAATATGTGCGACCCTATGCCGATTTTCATATCCTCAATTGATTTTCCCCCATCTCTGACCCTGTAAAGATGAGATACATTTGAAAAGGGAAGGAGAGCATTTGTTGAAATAATGGGATCACCCTCCGGCGTAAATCCTGCCATTTGTGTAAATGGCCTTCTGCTTACGGAATATCCAGACAGATAGGTCAGCCTTTCAACCTGGCCTGAATCCAAATGAATGGAGAATATATCTGCATGGTAGGCTGCTTCAGAATAGGCTACCCTGAAATAGACAGTTTTCATATCTGGAGACAGCCTGGCATCTGTAATTTCCCCAAGGGTTCCAAACAGTCTGTAGGCCTCAAATCTGCCATAATCCATCATCCAGACACTGTCAGATGTGACAAAACATATTTTTTCCTTTCTAATATCTGCAGAAACAATATATGGATTCATAATGAACATCAATGTATGAGAATGATGATTCTTAACCTTTTCTAAAACTCAGTTCCCCTAAGAAATATGTTAAATATTCCGGGCAAAGTAGATTAACATTTTAATTATTAATGAAATATGAAGGCATTCGTTTTTAAGGAAACTGGAATTGAAAATTTAAAGCTTCAAGAGGTCAATCTTCCAGAGGGAGATGGCATCAGGGTAAAAATCAAAATGGCTGCCATAAACCCACTGGATTATAATGCTGTTACTGGAAATATTGTGTACGGTTTGAATCCTGTTCCACATATCGCCGGATCAGAGGCCATTGGGGAGCTGCTTGAGGATGGAAAGGAACTCAAAAAGGGCGACAGGGTGATCATATATAACAGGATTTTTGATTCTTCCTGTGAAATGTGCCTGAGTGGCAAAGAATATCTTTGCGAAAATGGAGGAATATGGGGAATCGCAACCAATGGGGCCTTTGCTGAAGAGGCAAGGATTCCTGAGAAGAATCTTTTGCGTATACCTGAATATATTACGGATTTGCAGGCGGTCTCCCTTCCCATTGCTGCACTCACACCCTTTCACGCCCTTCTAAGATCCGGGGCGAGAGCAGGGGAAAAACTTCTTGTTTTTGGTGCGTCCGGAAATACAGGAATATTCTCAATGCAGATTGGAAAAATAATGGGGCTTGATGTGTATGCAGTGTGCAGATCAGATCTGTGCAAGGTCTATGATCCAGTGGATGTTTTTACTCCAGATAGCATTCCTGAAAACTTCAGAGCAGATCTTGTGGTAAATCCCCTTGGAAAGGAAACATGGGAAAAATCGTTGAAGCACACAGCAATGGGAGGAAGAATGATCACCTTTGGTGTTCTTACGGGAAGGGAAGGAATAACAAATATTGCCGATCTTTATACAAAGGAAAAGACCATAATCGGATCCACTGGCGGATCCATTACAGAATTGAAAAGACTTCTTGACATAATGAAATACCATCAGTTGAGGGTCCCTGTGGCCAGAACCTTTCCATTCCATGATCTGCCTGAAGCATTGAAATATTTCAAAACAAGGAAGAATGGAAGGGTTATTGTTGACTATACACTAAAGTGATTTGAGTATTCCGATCCTTTCCCCTATGTCACCGCCGTAAATGTATGAGGCTGAAACAATAACATCCGCACCCTTTTTCTTCACAATTTTTCCCGTATTTGCATCTATACCACCGTCAACCTCTATTTCACAGGAATAACCATTTTCATCAATGTGTTTCCTTAAAATTGAAATCTTATCCGATGCAGATTCTATAAATTTCTGTCCTGAAAATCCGGGATAGACGGTCATAACCAGAATCCTGTCAAGATAGGGTACCAGATCAAGAATCCTGGATGGATCAGTGTCAGGATTGATTGCAATCCCTATTTTTTTGTTTTCTTCCTTGATTTCGTTCCTCACTTTGTGGAAATCAAAGGGTGTCTCATAGTGGAAATAAAAAAGATCGCAGCCAGCTGAAGAAAAGGTTTTCCAATATTTCTCCGGATTCAATATCATCATATGGGCATCAAGCTCAAGATCGGTTGAACGCCTCACCGCCTTTATGAAATCTGGTCCCATGGTAAGATTGGGAACAAAATTTCCATCCATTATATCAAGATGAAAGGACGATGCTCCCGCTGAAACTGATTTTTCTATCTCTTCCTTAAGAAATTCAAGCCTGCTTGAGATTATGGAAGGGGAAATTTTCATGGATGGGGCATGGCAAATAGCCTAAATAATTTTAGACTGCATAATCATTTTTAATAGAAAAAAATAATAGACCTGTGATATATGCTATCACTTAAAAACATGGATTCAATTTAGAAACAGTTAAATAATTTTGTTGCAATTGAAATTTATGGTTGAGGGTAAGGATACAATTTCTGGAAAAAGTTCAGAAGAAATAATGGAAAAGATCATTCAAAAAGTGATTACAATTAAAAAGGAATCCATTGTTAAATATGAAAAGATAAGGGCTAAAAGCAAGTATGACCACACAATCCAGATATTGAACGAACTGATGGAACTGGAGAAGAGGGATATTCAAATACTTGAAAATGCCGAGGTGTCACCAAATATACATTACGCAAGAAAAACAGGCGCTGCTGAGGACTATGAATTCCTTGACCATATGATTTCACCTGACGAAAAGATGGTTTCTGATGATCCCAGGACCATTCTGGCGTGGAGCATAAATAAATCCGATCAGATATACAAGATGGCACTGATCCTCAGCGAAGAATATGAAGGTGAAATATCAGAAATGCTTCAAAATATTGCACAGAGTGAAATAAAGAGAAAGAACAGAATAGCTGAGTTATATGATGAGCTTGTGAACAAGGATTACTGGTAATCTATTTCTCTCACGAAAAAATAATTTATAAAAGTTTAAGGGATTTGTATTAATCCTTATTTAGAATGGATAAAGATATCACACATGGCCTCACTAGGAGAGAGTTGAAGATATTTTTCTCCCTTTACAGGCCTTTCAGGAGATTTCTTAAGGATCGCAGGGAGGCAAGAAAGGATGGTTCCCAATCCTGGAGTTACAGGAGGGAAAGAAATGGAAGGATAGCTGTTGAAAGATTCATTTCCTTAGGACCAACCTTCATAAAGCTCGGTCAGGTTCTGTCAGCCAGGCCTGATCTCCTTCCAAAGGAATATGTCAGGTCCTTTGAGCTTCTCCAGGACAGTGTGCCTCCTGCACCTTTCAGCGAAATAGAGAATATTTTGAAGGAGGATATTGGAGACATAGATTCAGTTTTTCAAAATTTTAACAGGGAAGCAATATCCGGGGCATCCCTTGGCCAGGTTTACATTGCGGAATACAGGGGGAAAAAGGTGGCAGTGAAGGTAAACAGGCCCGATGCTGAGTTCATAATTAAGAGAGACATAATTATTCTGGACAGGATCCTGAAATTTGCCAAGGGAAGGATTGAAAATTTCCTTTATCTTAGCATTTCCAGCGTTTTGAAAGATTTCAGAAGGAGAGTATTTGAAGAACTTGATTATAGAAAGGAATCCTCCAATGCAAGAAGGATTGAAAAAAATATAGAGGGAAGGGAGAAAATCATCATTCCCCATATTTACGATGAGATTTCCACATCCAGAGTTCTTGTAATGGATTATTTGCCAGGGATTAAGATCACAGATAGAAAGACACTTCTTGAAAAAGGTATTGACGTTTCCAGGCTTGCCTATGACCTGGACACAGCCTTCATCAGGATGCTTCTCAGGGACGATATATTCCATGCTGATCCCCATCCAGGGAACATTTCTGTTCTTGACGATGGAACAATTGTTCTCTATGATTTTGGAATGGTCGGGGACCTAGATTCGAACACCAGATATTACCTTCTATCGCTGTACGATGCAATGACCCGAAGCGATATTGATCAGATGATAGATGCCTTAATTGGTGTCAGGGCACTGTCCCCCGCTGCCAACAGGGGTGTGATAAGAAGAAGCATTGAGATTGCAATGGAAGGCATGACTGGAAAGAGGGCAGAGGACAGTGAAATCAGGGAACTTTTGGAAATAGCAAATGGTGTGGTTTTCGAGTTTCCCTTCAGGCTGCCCACATCCCTTGTGCTCTACATGAGAATGAGTTCTCTTCTGGAGGGAATATGCCTTAACCTGGATCCTGACTTTAAGTTTGTTAAGGTGTTGAGGAAACTGTTTTATGATGAAGGACTGTTCAAAGAGCTTTATACACGGCAACTGGACATGTTTGCCCAGGAAGCCGTGAGATCAATTGAGGCTGGAGTTGCCATACTGCCCCTTCTAAAGAGAAAACTTGAATCTGAGCAGGAGGAAAAACCTGTTAAGGGCAGGAAAATTGAGGGTACACTTGCAGGCGGTTTTCTGTTTCTTGGAGGAATATATGAGATCGGCCATCTTTTTATTCCGGGTGTGATCATAGGGGTTGCCGGTCTTATCATAATGTTAGCGTCCCTGAGGTAAATATTTACTTATGGGAGCTCTTAATAAAGTAAAATATTATTTACCCTTATGGCTGGAACTTATTGGGTAAAGGCCAGGAATGCATCCAAGGTTTTTGAAGAAAGAATCAGATTTGTTGATGAAAACACAACATTTAAGGTTGAAAACTATAAAAAGGACAGATGGGTCGAGCTGACAAAATCAGAGAATGGAAAATTCAAACTTGTTGAGGTTGGATATGTTAATGAAACCTATGAACTGGATGAAAAGGAGGTTAAAAAAATAACAGGAAAAATATTTGAAAGGGAGTTCCCAAGAAGCAACCAGTTAAGATTCCATTTTGTTAAGAACAAATAAAATCTCAATGGAATGTAATAATTATTATATGATAGATGATTATAAAGAATAATGAATAGTGTGCTTCAGCATGTATTAAAATCACTCACTGGAGGATATAGCAAGATCAAGATTGTGAGATTTTTTGTAATGGGCTTTGCCCTTCTGGATGCAGCTGCCCATCTCTATGCTTCACCTGCTTCCTACCCCCTAGTCACTTTCTGGCTTGAAATAGAAGTGTCTGCATTCATTGTTATAGGAATAGTTTTTCTTCTTGGCCTCAGAATATGGTATCTGCCATCAATCCTGTTTACGCTGTTCAACCTTGTGGTATATTTAATTTCGGGCATAGTGGCCCTTCCTCCCATTAGCCCCACTGCACTCACAGGACACGTTGATTTTAACAACTATTCCTTTGGAAGGGCATTCTCCCTCATTGCATGGCTCTTCATCATAATTGTAGGCTCACTTCTTCTTTTTTATGATAAGGGATCAAAAATTAACGAACTTCTGATTCAGGATGCTTCCTGAATCTATATTTAAGCATGGATTCCACATACCCAAGAAAACCTGCAAAATATCTCAACAACCACATTAAGGATATGCTTTGAATATTGAAATAATCCCTCTCCAGATCATTCCAGATCCCCTTATTTTTTCTCTTTAACTGGTACCTGCCATATCCATTCCAGAAAGCCTGCCTTATAAATCCCCTGAAATTCTCCCTGGCATTGTGAAACACAATGCAATCCTGACATTCGTATGCCCTCAATCCCATGGATACAGCTCTTATATTCAGATCAATATCCTCAGCTGTTATGAGTTCAGGATCAAAACCACCGCATTTTAAAAATGCCTCCCTTCTCAAGCCCATGTTCATTGAGGGAAGGGTTACCTCAAAACCCTTATAGAAGATCTTTACCCTGTCAAGAGATGCTATGGATTTTTTTCCCCTTGTTATGGTCTTACCGCAAACAAGATCGTGGTCTTGCAGATTTTTTACCATGCATTCTGCCCAGGATCTATCAGGAACTGCATCACCATCTGTGAACAGGACAAAATCTGCCTTTGAAATGCGGACACCTATGTTTCTGCCTTCACCCCTTCCACACTTCTGGGAATACAGTGTGACACCTCTGTCAGAAAAGGCTTGGACAATTTTCTGAGTGCCATCAGTGCTTCCCCCATCCACAACTATAATATGGCATGGTAATGTCTGTGAAAGCAACGATTCCAGCAATTCCCTAATATTCCTGGATTCGTTCAAAACCGTTATGATTATATCCGCCGAATTTTCCATCAAACCCAGTCTGCTCTTCTCACTTCTCTCTCTTTCTTTGTTTCCTTCTTATATTTCTTATAATGTTCCCTGCACAGATGCACCTTGGTCAGTTTTGAGTCAATGGTAAATACTTTCCCTGCCAGATCGGCAGGCACGGTCTGGTAGCTTTCCTTTCCGCAATCCTTAACGTCGCATATTTTTTCTGACATAAATACACATAACAGTAAGAGATAAAAATAGTTTCTTTTATTCTGGGGAATGCCCGGAGTAAGCCCCCTTCTGTTCACCTGCAAATGCAGGCTGGCAGCATTCAACTTTCGCC
>JAGDXN010000001.1:13293-18797 GCA_023256455.1 Cuniculiplasma sp. | reverse complement strand
TTCGCCCCTAAAGGGCTGCGTCCTACCCGGCCCTCAGGATGGCCTCACAGGGCCCGTTTGGACTTTCTCCAGCCAGGTCGGCTGTTCCATCACCCATCTCCTGAACGTCATCCCCTCGGAATCATCCTTTGAGGAGAAGTGTATCATTTCTTTTGCCGTTGCCTTCCCTCTCGGGAAATGAACCTTATGTCCAATGGCACCCATCTCAGGAGGGGGGACTTTCCTCACTCTTTCGAGCGTAAGCTGCCCTCGGGCTTTCCCCGTTAATTAGTATTGATTTCAACCTAATTAACATAGTTCTACATTTCAATAAATCCATAACCCTCGGATTTGATGTCTCTGTATTTGGTAGATATTTTTAAGGAATATGAGGTTGCAATGGTTAAAAAATAACAGCAATTTTAAGGCTTCAGGAATTGTTTTAAAATAGATATTATTCAAACTAAAACAACCATCCATGGATAGAAAAATCAGTTCCAAATCTCAACATAAACCTGAATTTTACTGATTCCAAAGCGTACTATTCCAATGTACCATAAATCAGTTAATATATGACCTGATATCTTCCTTATGAGTAAAACAATAATTGCAATAATTGCGGTTTCAGTGTTGCTCATGAGTGGGGGTGCATTCGCATTGTCTAATGCGGCATCATCCTCAGGTTCTTCCCTTAACATGAAGACCCTGGATGGTTTCACCCTGACCTACAGCAACACAACCGGATTTATAGGAAATGTAAGCTATATGAGTGAGAATGGAAATGTAAACCTCACAGGTGCCATAAACATAAATGGATCTGCCCCAGCCATGACAGGAATGATGTCAAACAGTGCTTTTTCCTTTGATAACGGCAAGGTAATGGTTTTCGGAAGCAAAGAACCAAAGGCAATTGCACTGGTCACATACGGCAGCACAACTTCAAAGGCCAATATGACAGTCAATTTGAATGAAAAGGCTCAAAAAGTAAGCTACGGATTCAAGATTAAATCCTCAGAGGATTCAAACCTTGGAGGTCTTTCCATGAGCACATACCTTGGTTTGCACTTGAACGAGTATGTTATTGAAAACGGAAGTTTCAGAGGATTCTTCATTACAGATGGTGTCGTACAAATGAATAATAATGGCTACAGACTTGTTGTTGATCAGAACACCTCAACCATGACCTATTCATCTATGATGCCCCTTGTGTCAGTGTTTGTAACATCAGGAAACCTGAACAACCTCATACAGAAATATGAGAAAGACAGGCTTTCAGAGAAATTCACATACAACGCAAGTACAGGAAATGTTTCAGGCAGGGATGTGCAGTTCAACTTCAACGCAACCACCGGAACATTGAGCGATCTCAAACTTAAGAGAGACGGATCCATGCATGAGGTATTTGCATCCATGATGGTAACAGGTAATGGAACCATAGGCCAGGGCATGAACATTCCCAACTTCCAGCTCAACTCTGTTCAAACCTTTGGATCGTTGTTCCTCTATGCAAACAATTCCTACATAGTAAGCGTGCACGATAACCCTGTGGCACAGGGAACACTTGTTGTGAATAATGGAACTGCAACCATAGTTGCACCGGCAGGAGCAAACGTAACATACTTTAAGACAAACAACGTGAATCTCAAGGTAAATGCATCCCTTGTATCATCAAATGGTGACGTTCAGGAGAAGGCAGTCCTTGGATTTGACCATGAATTCCATTCAGGAACAGCTGCTGTGAGAATTGAAACCTCAAATGTGACAGAACTTCTCATGATCGATGGCGGTAATCTCTCAGTTAAGGGACAGACAATCACATTGAAAACAAGCGGAACTGCATTGATACATTTCCTTTCACCTCCTGGATTAAGCAATCTTGGAAAGTACAGAGTGGCCATAAATGATGCCATTCAGAAGGGAAAAATAGCAGCCCAGATGGTAATAAATGGATCAACAAACTTCGGTAACTTTACGGTCGGTTTCAATTCATCTGTACAGTCAAACGTAAGTGAAATAACCCACGGTAAGGCAGTGTTGACATTCTCTGCCACAAAGGGAAACCACACAGGCACAGATGTGATGATATTCCTTTCAAAACAGTTCCTTAACGGATCAACAAACGTATATCTGAAATTTGACGGCCAGATAGTGTCTGTTACATCAATGAGCAATATACTTAACATTACAAGCAGCACAAACGCATCCTTTGCTGTATACACAGAGAGCAGCGGAGATGTGGTAATACTGCACATACCCCACTTCTCTAACCATACAGTAGAGATAAGCACAACACCATACACATCACCCACATCCCCAACATCACCGTCCCAGCCCTTAAATGATGGTTTAATCATAACCATAGGCGCAGCCATTGTGGCAGTTGTCGTAATAGTAGGTGTAGCCTTCTACATAAGAAGGAAGTAAATATGATGGGTTCAGTTAAACCCTGAACCTGAAAATTTTTAATACAAAATTTTTTCAAAATTAATTTGATTATTTTTTAGTGAATTGATTCTAATCTATTTTATTATCGCCGGATTGGTCTGTTATTACGAGATGCCCAAATTTTCTTGCAATTACAAGCTGGGCAGATTCCTCGGGAATATATGCGATGTCGTTTTTATGAAAATAAAAATCACCAAAGGATGTTGCAACCGGCAGATAATCTGCTGTTATTGCAACAGGCACAAGTTTTCTCTCCACTCTGTTTTCATTAATATCATTGGATTCCTTATCATGTTCAGTCTCGACCTTTTCAACAACAGCCTGTGATTCAGCTTCCACTTTCGTCTGCTTTCCAGGATTTACAATACTTTCAATATAATCCTGCATTTCGTTATGTTTTTCCATAATGAAATGTTTTTCCTGTTGTGTAAGCTTTTCAAGAACGGTTGAGCCTATTTCAAAAAGAGAATCCCTTAAAATTTTTTCATATCTTTTAAGAAGGAAGTTCCTCAGATTCTTCTCCATTATGTCCTTCTTATCCATTATCCTTCTATAAGCATCGATTTTTTCTGGACTGATGTTTGTTCTCGCCATCTCCTCCAGAGATTCGAGGGCCTCCTTTACACTCTCATAAAAGTTCCCACGTATTTTCTGAATCTGCACACTTGCCGATTCCTGCCGGTAATAATCCCTTATTTCCCTTGAAATCCGGTCTATTTCGGCAATTGTGAGAACCATCTATCAGGTATATCTATTTTTAAATAAAATCATTGGGTATTTTCACATTCAAAGTTACGCAGGATTTCAATTAGTAAATCAATATTTGAAAGATTCCTCACCGAAGAGTTTGTTGGGAATTTCAACAAATGCCTTTTGGAGGATCTCCCTTCCCCTTTCCTCATATTCCTGCTCAATCCATATTGCCCTGTTTGGCACAGCATCTGCAGGCAGGTACTTTTCCGGCCTGGAAGGGTCATCAACAAAATCTGTCTCCATGAGAAAGAATTTTCCCGTTTCCAGTGCCTTTCTCAAATCCGATCTGTTTGCAGGTATGGACATATTTATGGATGAATTTACGCTTAAATTTTCAGGCTTTGCATGGTGCTTTACAACCATTTCACCCTTCATACCTGCCCTTGAGGCCATATTTTCTATCTCCCTTATTCCTTCCTCATTCAAATCTTCCGTATGAAGGATTGCAGGAATACCTGAATCTTTGCAAAGGGAGAATGCGTACTCCAGAATCTCATTGGATTTTTCCATATATTTTGAATCCACTGGAAAATGTGGCCTGCCTATTTCTCCAATGGCGTTTGCCTTTCCCATATCACACAGCCTTATTGCTCTCATTATCCCTTCCTTAACCATTTCTACAGATTCTTCCATATTTTTTGAGAGATTTATGAGATCAAGGGGGTAGGGGCCTATGGTAACCACAACATCCATCTGGAGATCCACTGATACCCTTTCAGCCATGGCTATGGTTCTCTGGTAAACTGTTTCATAATAGTCCCTCACGGGGATGGAATAATCCGGAAGATTTGTCAGATTTATTGAAGTCCCACCTGCTTTTTTAAATCTCTTTGCGCTTTCCACAAAATTTCCATTATAATTTAGATGAAAATGGTTATCAAATACTCTCCCTGTCATATTTAAAAATCCTCCAGTTTCCTCTGTACTGCCATTTCACGCATGGTTTTTGAAATGGTAAAACCTTCCGTTATGATCGGCCTTATTTCCCTGATCAGTTCATCCCTGGAACTGAATTTTACAGGCCTTTGCTTCATTGCCTCCTCCACAGTTCTTCTTATTACCCAAACCCCAAGAGGGGAATAATATTCATTGCCCACAGATCTCATCACAATGATCTTTCCCTGCCTTCCCCTTCCATAGAGGTTCTGTGAAACAGAGAGCCTTGCTGCGTAGTATGCACCTGCAATGGCCGATGCATAATTCTTCCTGCCTTCAATTCCCTCATAATCCATCTCTACCCCTCCCTCGCCCCAGAGTGAGCCTTTATTCCACCTTTCCTGCATTTCAAAGGAAAAACTTCCCGGGAAAATAAAGATTTGAAAGGCGTTCCCAAGAAAAGACCTGCTATAAAACTCTATGCTGTCAACCCATGGATTCCTTATTATGGATGATTTTAGCTTTTTGAATATGATATCGTCTGTAGCCGTAATTGCCCATCTTGTTGGAACCATCTTCCTTTCATTTTTTACACCAAGAACTCCAGCGGTCAGGAGATTCTGAATATAGGAGATGCCCATATTTGACCTGAAGAGTTCCCATACAGCCTCTGAGGCTTTTTCATAGGGATCATTGTAAAAATAGTCTACTCTGCCTGGTATTTTGGGATTTCCCTGTATCTTTAGATTTTCCATAAATGCCAGTGGTCCAACAGGTGTTTCAAAGAAACTTTCTCTCACCTTCTCAGATTGGGCCATCCGTCCATCGAAGGATATTTCCAGTGGTTTCACAGAGGACGAACTTTCCATCAGGTTAATTTTTAGCCTTTCATCCACCTTTCTAATGTTAACTTTTGAACCTGTTCTGTATATGTTGGAATGGATTGAGATGATCTTTTCCATTGAAAGGCCGAATTTGTCTGAACTGTAATCCCAGAAATCCCTTTCAAACATTGCTGTCGGGCCTGCATATACCTGAGGATAACCGTATGTACCTACAAAAACTCCAGGGGGTGTTTCCGTTTCGATGTGCCCCCTTATAATTCTTCTTGCGGGTAAGAGATCCCCTATATTCTCCAGTATGGGGCAATGATTCAAACCGCACATATTTTTTGTGCCCTTGCAGGAACTGCAGTACGGAAACAATAATTTTACATGAGAAATGCGCTAATAACCTTATTCATTTTCATACAATATTATAAAGAGCAGATAGAGTTAATAATTGCTTAAAAATTAGAAAAGGTTTATTATGCCGAGAGATTAAGGGATTACGGTGATTAAATGCAACAGGGACAGATGGCTTATGATAGAGCAATAACAGTTTTTTCACCAGATGGAAGGCTGTTTCAGGTAGAATATGCAAAAGAAGCCGTAAGGCGCGGCGCAACCTCA
>JAGDXN010000001.1:0-13283 GCA_023256455.1 Cuniculiplasma sp. | reverse complement strand
CCTTGGATTGAAATTTAAGAATGGAGTACTGCTGATGTCTGAAAGAAGACCAAGAAGCAAGCTGATGGAACAGAACTCAATGGAGAAGATCCAGCTTATTGATGATTATGTTGGATGTGTCACCTCAGGTCTTGGTGCAGATGCAAGAGTGCTCATTGACTTCGCCAGAATAGTCACACAGCAGGAAAAGGTTACATATGGCTCACTTGTAAATGTTGAGAACCTTGTAAAGAAGGTTGCAGACCAGATGCAGCAGTACACACAGTACGGTGGAGTTAGACCATACGGAGTTTCCATTATATTCGCCGGTGTGGATCAGGTAGGCGCAAGGCTGTTTGATTCTGACCCGTCAGGGGTGATAAACGAATATAAGGCCACAGCCATAGGATCAGGCAGGGATCAGGTTCTGAACTTCTTTGAAAAGGAATACAGTGAAGAACTGGATATGAAGGGGGCAATCAAACTCGGTTTCAATGCACTCAAATCCTCAATAGAAGAGGGTTCTGAGATGAGAACACCAGAGGTTGCCGTAATTCAGACAGATGGCATATATAAGATCCTGACAAAGGAAGAAATAGACAAAATTGTCTCATAAAAACAAAAAAAATTTAAACAAATATCTTTTTTCTTAATCATGTCTGAAGAGAACACAATTTTGGAAATACTTAAAAATGAAAGAAATGTTGCTGTTGTGGGTTTGAGCGACAAAAGCGACAGGGACAGCTACAGGGTTGCAAAATATCTTCAAGAAAATGGATTCAAGATCATACCGGTAAATCCAGCAATTAAGGAATGGAATGGATTAAAGGCATATCCATCTGTGAGTGATGCTGCGAAAGAGAATAAAATAGATGTTGTGGACATATTCAGAAAATCGGAGGCTGTTCCAGAAATAGTAAGGGATGCCATGACAGCCAGGCCCAAAACAGTATGGATGCAGATAGGGGTCAGGAGTGACGAGGGAAAAAGGATAGGGGAAGAAAATGGCATAAAGGTAATTATGGACAGATGCATGATGGAAGAGCATAGAAAACACAGGGTCGGGGTAGCCTAGCCTGGTAAGGCGGCAGATTCGAGATCTGCTGCTCTTGTAGCTCGGGAGTTCGAATCTCCCCCCCGGCGTATCCCTTTCAATTCCTTAACATGATGGGTCAGGCAGACGAAAAAAAAGGTTTTCAGAAAATAAAAAGAATTATTTTTGCAGATTAAAAAAACGTCCTTATCTTGCTATAAGAACCGAAACAGGCGAGTTGGCAGAAACCCTCTCTGAAACGGAACCAAGGATAATTCCCTTTTTGAAACCGTGCTTCTTGTTTCCCATGATTACAAGATCTGGTTTTTCCTTCTCTATGGCGTGTAGTATTTCCTCCACAGGGTTGCCCATTACAACGTTTCCTGTGCACTTTTCTATTTTTCTGTCCTTCTTGATCTCTTCCACAACCTCATGGAGCTTCTTTCTGCTCTTCTCCAGCTCCTCCTCATTGTCTTCCAGGTATGAATCTGTTGCACCTGTAAAATCTCCTACAGGTGTGGGTATTGGCCTGTAAACATTCAAGATATATAGCTCACAGTCCTTTATGGATTCAGTAAGAAAAAAAGCCATTTCCAGAGCCTTCTTTGATTCCTCTGAGAAATCGTAGGAGCACATTATTTTCTTGATTTTAATTTCAGACATATCATTCACCTTTGAGAATAACTCCTGATGGAATAAATAGATTGCCTGACATATAAAGTCTCAAAGTCCTGATGTAATGAGGGAACATTCTAAAACGATAAATACAAAAAAGGAATTATGCCGGTGAGCTGGGGTAGCCTAGCCTGGTAAGGCGCAGGTCTGGAAAGCCTGTGCTCTCGTAGCTCGGGAGTTCGAATCTCCCTCCCAGCGCTTCACCCTTTTCTAACTGGAAAAATTGATTTAAATATATGAATTACATATCGCCATATCGTGATATTAAGATATGAATGAATGTAAGGTTGTGGATGAAAAAACAAGGGAATATTTTCAGAAAATCCTTAATGGTGTGGAAGAGAATAAAAAATACAAAAAATATATGGCCCTGGGGGACCCGGTGAGGCTGAGCCTTTACCTTACCCTTCTTGAGGATGAACTGTGCGTATGTCAGATTGAAAATATGACCGGTATGCCCCAGTCCACCGTATCAGGTCATCTGAAAAAACTCCTTGAAGCTGATCTTATAGAAGGAAGGAGAGAGGGAAAATGGATATATTACAGATCAAGAGAATGGATATGAAAGGAAGGATATGGTTTTGAATGAAGGGAAAGGTTCTTTTTGTATGCGTGGAAAACGCAGGAAGAAGTAAAATGGCTGAGGCCTTTGGAAAAAAATATGGAATTGACTGTTTAAGTGCAGGAACGGTTCCATCAGATCAAGTAAATGATATGGTTGTGGATGCAATGAAAGAGATCGGCATGGACATATCCCACGACAAACCAAAGGTCATGACGCAAGAGATGGTTGAAGGTGCAGATCTTGTTGTTATAATGGGCTGTTCAGTTCAGGATACATGCCCCGCACCCATTGCAGGAGCAATGAAGAAAAAAATGGTAGATTGGGGACTGGATGATCCGAAGGGTAAAAGCCTTGAAGAGGTCAGAATAATAAGGGACAGGATAGAGGAACTTGTCAGGGATCTTTCAAAATCAGACATCTGATTTCATCATTGCGGTTTCTATTTTCATATTCTCCCTTGTGCTTGTAATTAAAAAGCCAAAGGGTGTGGGAATAGGATATTCTGCCCTAATAGGCGCCATCATAACATTCCTCACTGGCCTCACCTCACTGAAGGATTTCATAGATGTTATTTCCATCGTGTGGAATGCAACTCTAACATTCATATCCATAGTGATCATTTCCCTTGTTTTTGATGAAGCCGGAGTTTTTCAATATCTTTCAGTGAGGCTTCTCAGCCTTTCCCGGGGTAATGGGAAGAGGCTGTTCATACTGATCATACTGGGTGGTGCTTTTATTTCTGCCATATTTGCAAACGATGGGACGGCCCTGGTGATGACACCCATAATCATATCTGTACTTTACAGGGCAGGCCTTAAGGGAAAGACTCTTCTGGCATATATTATGGCTGTGGGATTCATAGCGGATTCTGCAAGCATACCCCTTCTGGTGAGCAATCTTGTGAATATAATTGCAGCAACCTATTTTGGAATTAATTTCTTCCCGTACATGTATGTGATGTTAATTCCTGATCTTGTCAGTGTTGGTGCAAGCCTCCTTTTCCTGTATCTTTTCTTCATGAAAGACATTCCAGAAAAGGTCAGCACCATTGTTGATTTTAAAGATTCTGAAATAAAAGATCCTTTGATTTTTAAGATGTTCTTTCCATTTATAACTGTTTTAATTATCCTCTATTCTGTGGGCGGTTTTCTCTCTGTACCTGTGGCAGTTGTTTCCATGCCTGCCGCTTTTTTCCTCCTTCTCCTGGCAAGGCAGAATGGAAGAATAAGTTATATCAAACCTGTGAGAGAGGCACCATGGCAGATAATATTGTTTTCCATAGGCATGTACATTGTTGTCTTTGCCATGGCCAATAATGGCCTTACAGAGGCCATTTCAGGCGTCCTGATCTATTTCTCATCTTTCCCATATGGGCTTAATTACATATTTACAGGATACCTCTTTGCCTTTACGGCATCCATAATGAACAATCTTCCCTCTGTATTGCTGGGTGATCTGGCCCTTCAGCATGCCCACATGACCGGCACAATCCTTCTAACGAACGCAATTGGAAATGATATTGGGCCGAAATTTACACCCATAGGTTCCCTTGCCACACTTGTGTGGCTTTACATGATCGAAAGAAAGGGCGATTTCAAAATAAGCACTGTGGATTACATGAAAACAGGCATACTCGTGGGAATTCCTGTTCTCACCCTTACACTGCTCTCCCTATATCTTGAGAGTGGCTTAATAGTATTGCACTAGATTTATTAGAAAAGGTAAAATCACTTTACGGATGAGATGTTTGCCTATACCTTTCCTTTACTTTATATCCTGGCCGCTTTAATGGGGATCTTCACCTCATGGATCATATATTATGCCAGGAATGCAGATACCCAGATTAAAAAAATAATTGCATATATATTTCTGGCGATGATGAACAGTATGCTTCTTGGTCCTGCTGTTTATCTTTCCGGCATTGTTCCTTACAATCTGCAGGATATTGTACTGCTATCAGCAGCCATTATGGGGCTTGAGCTGATTTATCCCATGATAAGCTTTGTAAGGTCCCTTGAGGGTGATCAGCCTGCAAAGGTCAATCTATGGATCTATGTTTTTTTCACAATTTTCGACGAATTCCTCATGAGTCTTGATTTCATATCCATAGGAGGCAATTTAAGCTTTATTTCCTTTTATGGATCCAATATAATCAATATTTTATTCTATCCCCTCACATCGTTCTGGTTCATATTCCCAATGTCCCTGGAGATGCTCTTAACCGCAATAATGAGCATAAGGAGGGAATCCCCAGTTGCTCTGATCTTCATAATATTCCAATCCACAGTGATGTTTCTGACACCCAGTGCAATAAACAGCGGAATATGGGAAGAGATAGCCGTTTATTTGGGCGGGTCAATTATGACCGTTCTTTTCATATTTCTTTTTGAGCATCTTTACAGAAAGCAATATGTGGAGAAAAATTTCTCAACATACATGAACAGAATTATATTCACCTATTTTTTGATGATGCTCGGCGTAATGATATTCCAGTATAACGGAAATCTGGTCATTCTTGGATCATCCATTGTACTGGAAATGAGCATTTACCTTTCTGCCATTCTTAATAAGAACTATTTAGAGGGGCACGGAAAGGTTTACTGGCTTTCAGACAGCAAATGGTCAACCTTGTTTTTACTGAACATATTCCTTGCAGAGTTCACAATGGGCGCAACCTTTGATTTCCAGTACTACGGATCTTCTTCATTTATTGCCTCCCTTGGCCTTGCGCCGTTCACACCATCCCTATCCCTTATAGGCGAGATTTTGTTCAACGGAGTTGTCTTTGTGGGTGGAATTACCGGTTCCCCATGGTTCCTCATCATGATGGGTGCCGAAATGGGTTCCCTTGTGGTTTTCAAAATGCTAAAGACTAAAAATCTTGAGAACAGAATAAGGCTGGCTCTGATGATCATGGCCTATGGGGTCTATTCCATTCTGCTCCCCTCATTCATTCTGGCAAATCCCCAATACTATCCCTTTATAGGGTGGAGTATGGGCATAGGAACAGCAGGTGGACTTGCAGCAGCATTAATTGTTCCAATGCTCCTTACCTATCTGATCAGTGGGATACTTTCCCTTCTCTTTGGTGCAAGGCAACTCTGCTCAGTATTCTGCACTGCACCCATAATGTATCAGGGAACATTCTATGATTCAATGAAAAAGTTCAACAGGGAAGGGGAACTGGCAAAAAAAGTCACCATACCAGGTGAAAAAGAAAATAGGATTTACAGGGTTGTTTCCCTTTCTGTTTATGCATCCCTGGCCGTGGCTTCAATTATTTCCCTGCTTGATAACTTTGGGTATATCAATGTAACAATGTATGGGACAGATCCCCTTGTTTTCATATACATATTTCTCTTTGATATAATCTGGTATGCAGTTTTCATCACAATGCCATATTTTGGGTCTTATGGATGTATAAACACAGGCTATTGCCACTGGGGAAACTTTAACAGGTGGGTTGGAAAGTTTGGTTTTTTCAAACTGAAAGTAAGGGATTCCAACCAGTGCATAAATTGCAAAACAAAGGATTGCGCACAGGCATGCCCCGTGGGCCTTTCTTCCCAGCCCGGGAACTTCATTCAAAAGGGGGAGTTCAAAAATTCCAGATGCGTTGGAATTGGTGACTGCGTTGAAGCATGCCCATATGATAACATTTTCTTCTATGATGTGAGGCATTTTGTAAAAGGTAAATTTTTCAACAAAGGGAACCAAAAGGAGAAGGTAAAATAAAAAAGATATCTCCTTTTTTTTAAAAGTATGGTTGTCCGATAAAACCCATATTTCCATATCCATTCATGCCCATAATTTCACATTATGGGTACAGGTATCTCCTCTCCCTTGTTCTTTTTCCTGTGGTAATCTGGAAAATCAAATACCTTAAAGGATAGGGCAAAGTAGAAGATCATGGAGGCTATCATTGAAAATGCAAATATTATCCATTTCAGGCCAAAGCTTCCCGGTACCAGGATAGGTTCAATAAGTCCTGCAGTGGAAAGGGCTATTATTAATATAAAATAGTTGAGTTCCCCTCTCCACATCCCCTTTAGATCCTTTCTGTTGTTGAACGCATAGGAAAATACATACCAGATGGTAAATATCATAATTACTGTAAAAATCAATGAACCTGGAATTATGTAAATGGAGTTCCCAAAAACTGCCGGATCTGCCAGCTGCATCAAAATTATGGAAAGTGAGATTCTCCTTTCCAGTCCGGAATATAAATGAAGAATTGCGACCGAAAGCATTTCAATGAGCATTGGAACAAGGAAAAGATAATCTGTTACAGAGGAACCTATTAAATTCAAAGTGTTGTTAATTATCCCTGAATTTCCGAATCCAAAGGCCAGGGTGTATAGAAGAAGGGCCATGGATATTTCGTTCCATCCCACAAGTAAGGCAAACCATTTTGCATGGGTTGGATTCATCCGGGTTAAATTTCCATTGAAACCCTCTAAAAGAAGATAGGAAAGGATTATAGACATTTCAAACATGGAAATGTTGAATGCTGCCACGTTGTTAATAAAGCCATCTGGAAAAATAATGTAATAATTGATAGAATTTAACATTCCAGACATCATTGAAAGCAAAAACATAACCACTGAAATTGATACTGTATTCATGACAGAATATTTCTTTGAAATATATACAACGACATAAACTATGAATGGAGTCATTAAAATTTCTGTCAGTAATACATACAAAATATTGTTCACAAAAGGTTATTAAAAATTAGTATAAAAAATTAAAAAAATGGTTATGGTTAAGATGATGCTGGTGCAAAGTCGTTGTAAAGGAAGTACGCACCAAACCAAACTGTTCCCATTTCATATTCCTTTGCCTGAGTGAAGTTCACTGATGTTGAAAGCACAAGGAAGGCATTGGTCTGCTCTGTGTAAACGTAGAACGTCATGTTTATGAGGTCTCTGTTCATCTTCCAGAACCAGACAAGTGCCTTCTGTGTTGATACCTGGGCCGTTCCGTTCTTGTAGTCTGATATCATCTGTTTCATTATCATTGCTTCAGTGACATTGTGGTATGGGTTTGATGAGTTGTATCCGAACCACCATGGTGTGAAATCGTTTGGTCCAGGATATGTGGTTGAGTTAAGCGGGTTTGCCATTGGGTTGAGGTAATCTGTTGGGAATGGATAGTCCGGTGCCCAGCCAAGCAGATATATGGGCATTGGGTTTGATCCCTGAACCTGGTTTCCAAGGAGTGTCGGGAATGCAGTTGGAATTACCTGGAACTTAAGGCCCGGGATTATCTTCTGAAGTGCCTGACCCCACATTGTTGCTCCATTAAGGTCCACTGGATCAGCTGAGAATATGTATATGGGTATGTCAAGGGCTGAACCATTGTACATATCTACACCGTTACTGTATGTTATCTGCATCTTGTCTGCAATTATGTTTGAATTGTTGTCCCAGTTCTTTATGAATATGTGCCAGTTCTGCTCTGCAAGTGCCATGTTGAATCCCACTCCATCCTGACCTATCCATGACTGGTTTGCACTGTTGTTGAGCTGAGAATAGGGTACACCGCCAATCATACCGTTGGGTATCATTCCAGCATAATTGGAAGCAAAGGTTGTATTGAAAAGTGCGTTTCCAACGTCCTGGTTAAGGAAGTAGTTGTGGTCATAGGCAAATGCAAAGGCTCTCCTTGCATGGAGGGATGTAAACATGTCAAATGGCATATTTATTCCAGGTGTTGCTGAAGATGCCATGCTGAGGTTAACATTGGCGTTGAAGTTATACCAGAATATGCTTATGGTTGGACCTGATGCCACGTTAACCTTGCCTGCCTTCTGCAAACCCTGTACTTCATTCCATGATGAGGTCGGTATACCTGCTGACTGAGCTGTGCCACTTTCAAGGTCCAGGTAAGTTGTTGATGGTTCTGCTATATATTCAATGACCACAAACTTGTAGGATGGGTACAGAACCCATTTGTTAGGTGATGTAAAGTTCGGGTTTGCCTCAAGTACAACCTTGGAAGACTGTGACTCTGAATATATCATATATGGTCCGTTTGCATCAACATGGAACTGTACATATGTGTTATATCCAGATGGATATCCCTGTGCCTCATAGTTCTTGAATCCAGCCGGAGTGAATGTTATTCCTGCTCCATGCTGTATGAGCCACTGTGCACTTGTTATGTATGTTCCGGACGTGTAGAATATCTGGTAAACAAGGGCCTCTGCCATTGGCTTCTGGAAGTGCATGAACACCTGATTTGTTGCGTTGCTATATGTGAGATTCTGTGTTATGTTGTAATAGGTGTTGGATGCATAGTAGTTTCCTGGTAGCAAATACTGGGCTATGATCCATCCTGGATTGTTTGCATTCGATGTGAACAGAAGATCTCTCACAAGAGAATAGTACACATCATAAGCAGTTACGGGAACACCGTTCTGGAATGTAGCGTTTGCCCTTATGGTCCAGGTATAGTTCTCACCGGGCGTTACATTGACAGTGTAGTTGAAATTGCCGCTTGCACCCTCGGCTGTTGTTGCCTTCACAGTGTAGTTATGATACTTTACATTTATGCCGTGTCCAGGCGTTGGAAGGAAAGAAGCCAGATAGGGTGAGTATCCGCTCACACTTGAGCCGTTGTATGTTGTCAGCTGCTCATAGGTGTTTGCAAGAATTTCATCACTGACTGTATCATATGCGATCTGAGGATCAAGAGTTTTAAATCCTCCTGTTTCAAGTTCTGCATTTGTGAATGTTCCGTGGACCTTTGAAGTAGTTACAACATGCAAAGCAGCAACCATATTTGCGGGAGCTACAAGATAATCGTAAACTGCAGATATGGCAGTTGAATTCGTCACCGCACCTGATTTTACATTTACAATGCCTGTGTATGTTGCTATTTGAGCGGTAATATATGTGAGTTGGGAAGGTGCGTTAATTACCATTGTTGCGTTGGTTGCATTCAGGACATATGTTCCGTTATCAAATCCATAATTGAATGTGGTCGAAGACTGGGCTGTGCCATTGAAGTAAGGAGTCACAACCTGCTTGTACACCTGATAGGATGTGTTTGAAGGTTCAGTGAAATATCCTGCAATCAGTGAAATCTTAGCACCTGGTGTGAATACATTATTACCCGGAAAAGATGATACGAGACCGGTGGATGCTGAGGTATTCACTGCAAGGAGTCCGGCTGATTCTGTTGTACTGACAAGATTTGGTGCAACTGTTACGACCTGTTTTTCATAAACAGGACCAACTGTACCGTTGGAGTATGTTGGCTGCACTGAAAGAATAAAGGTACCACCCTGATTATAAGTATGGTTCAGGAAAAGAAGACCACTGCTTAAATCAGCGTATACACCGTTTGTTATTCCACTTGTGCTTATTGTTCCTGACTGCAAATCGCCAAAATTATAATACACCGATTTCAGAGGCGTGTTAAAATTTACCTCATAGGATATGGCCTGATTTGATGAGTTCAGAACCTTTGCTGCAGGTTTTGGTACCAGCTCAAAGGCAGCAAAACCAGCCACCGATACTACAATTATTACTGCTACTATTATTGCTATCAACCTTGCCTTTCCAGCACCTTTTGGTGGTGTGAAGGAAGGTGGAGCAACTCCAGTATTATTGTTTTCTGTCATTTTTTTCCTCCTAATTTTAGGATGTAGTGGAAAATCACTATATATATATTTCGAATTCCAAACCGAATATATTAATTTAAAACATTGCAATTTAGCAAGTATTTGTAAATTACAATTCTAAAAAGTTTCTCCATATATCTTCTTTCTAATTTTTGTAAAGTAAAGCTTTATTTCATAATAAAAAAGTAAAATTTCTACCGGAACTATGAGAAAGATAAAATAAATTTCATATAATCCACCAAATTGATTATAGGGATACCCATAGTTTAGCATCCTTTGAAGAAATGAACTTGAATAGTATGACTGTAGCAATACCACAACCAGATTGAAAAAAAGAACAAGAAAGAAATATCCATACCTTATAAAATCAGAAAAAATGTAGATGAGAATCTCTCCGGTTTTGAGCTCCTTTGCAGAAAGAGCCCATCTGGAATTCTCCCTTTTTTTATCTCTAGAAGTTAATTTTGGTTTTTGCTGATTTACCGGCATCCTCATTTACCCTTTTACTTTCATCATAATAGTTGTAGTCATAGAGTAGACAGGAAACCATATGTCCCTTTCTTGGTTCACGCATTTTTGGGGTGTCCCACTGTATGAGAGATATTATGAGCGTTCCCTCCTCTGAATACTCAAGAGATTCTATTGCGGAATATTTTACGCCGCCCTTCTTCGATGCCTCTTTAAGAACCATGGAATGTATCTGCTCCTTAACAGTATCCCTGTCAAACTCCTGACCCTCCTTGAATACAAGCTCTATGACGTTTTCCTCCTCGTCTGAAACTATTTCAACTATTTCAGGCAGGGAAGATGCCTCCTGATTTCTGTACGGGTCCAGCATTTCTTTTATGGGGTTTATGAGGTCCCTTGGAGACCATCCACAATTTTTCATGGCCACGGGGCACCTTGGATGGAAATAGCAGCCCTTTGGCGGATTGGCCGGGCTCGGAATTTCACCCTCAAGCACAATCCTCTCCCTCTTTATGGATGGATCCGGTATGGGTATGGCCGAAAGAAGCGCCTTTGTATATGGATGGAGCATATCTGTGAATAGTTCCTCTGTTTCAGCAAGTTCGACCATTTTTCCAAGATACATAACCGCAACACGATCTGCCATCATCCTTATGACGCTTAGATGATGGCTTATGAATACATAGGATATTCCTCTTGAATTCTGAAGGTCCTTCAGGATGTTTAATATCTGGGCCTGAACGGAAACATCAAGCGCAGAGGTTGGCTCATCCAGAACAAGAAGTTTTGGTTCTATGGATATGGCCCTTGCGATTCCTATCCTCTGTCTCTGCCCACCGCTGAATTCGTGGGGAAATCTGTAAAGATGGTCTTCGCTCAGCCCTATTTCTGAAATCAGACTGATTTCCTTATCCATTATCTCAGTTTGATTCATATCGGTTAATAATTTCATGGGCTCTGCGATGGAATCCTTAATGAGTTTTCTTGGATCAAGTGAAGAAAAGGGATCCTGGAAAACAGGCTGCATCAATTTTCTGTATTCCTTCAGTTTTCTTCCACTCATTCTTGTGAGTGAATATTCTTGAGCAATTTCTTCAAATCTGTCTTTCAGATCTATGTACTCATCTGATTCCATATCCTCCTCAGAAAAGAGTGAAAGTCTTCTGTCAATCTCCATTACTTCCCTCATAATATCGTCAGGAAGATCAATAAATACATCGCCGGCGGTTGGTTTTATTAGCTGAAGTATGCTTCTTCCCAGAGTTGTTTTCCCGCAGCCAGTTTCACCCACAACACCAAGAGTCTCGCCTTCATTCAGTGAGAATGAGACTGAATCAACTGCCCTTACATATTTCTTCTTTCGTCCTACTCCCCCCGTTATTTGGAAGAACTTGGAAACGTTTGAAACATACAACAAAGTTTTTTCATTTTCCATTTTAATCAACCTCCGACTCGTCTGAATACAGGAAACAGGCCACCTTATGCTGCGGGGAAATCTCCACAAGCTTTGGTTTCTTGAGAGAACATATATCCATTGCGAACTTGCATCTTGGATGGAATCTGCATCCGCTTGGAGGCGTTATGAGATTTGGAACTGTTCCGGGAATAGTATCCAGTTTAATTTCCCTCTCCCTTTTCTTATCGGCTCTTGGAACAGAGTTCATCAACCCCACAGTGTAAGGATGTTTTGGATCATTAAATATCTCAGTAGTGGTTGTTTCTTCAACCAGGTTTCCAGCATACATTACACCGACCCTGTCACACATTTCTGCAATTACCGCCAAATCGTGGGTAATGAAAAGAACACCCATTCCTATAAGCTGGTTTAAATCCTTAATGATTTCAAGTATCTGAGCCTGAGTTGTTACATCAAGGGCTGTTGTGGGTTCATCTGCAATGAGCATTTTAGGATTGGAGGCAAGGGCCATGGCGATCATTGCCCTTTGCTGCATTCCTCCAGAAAGCTCGTGGGGATAGGAATCTACAACTATCTCAGGTCCTGCTATATTAACCAGAGATAGAAGTTCTATGGCCCTCCTCCTTGCCTCTTTCCTGAAGGGAGTCATATAGTGCTTCTCGGCAAACCTGAGCTTCATCCTCAAAATGAAAAATCTGTTCAGAATGTATTTTCTAAGTGCTTTTACCTCTTCCCGTTTCTGATTCATCAGGGCCGTTTCTCCTGTCCTCTCTGCCTGGATTTCCTGAAGTGTGAGAGAAAAAAGCTGGTCCTGCAGCGTATAATATTCTTTAACCTCATTGATGAACTTCAGATCGATGTCTTTTTTATTTTCCTGAATCATGTTTATAATTTCTGTCTTAATATATGAGTCGTCGGTTGAATTCTCAATCAAGGATGATATACTTTCTTCGAATTCCGGTATTCCATATTCAGATACAAAATTGTTTATTATTTTCTTTCTTTTGATTAAACTTTTATTTCTTTTTTAAAGAAAGAAAAGTTTAAAGAAAGAAAAAGTTTATTGAGAGACCGTTTTTTCCGTTCCACCATTTTGCAAATATCGCCTATCCGACACATCCTTCTTGAGTAAAATGCACATGACGATTTTGCGCAGAAAGCTTCATGTATGGTGACGGTCACCACCATGGTGAAAGTGATCGATTTTCCAAAAATCACTCATCACCAACCCCTTTTTTAACAGTTATTATACAAATTTTATCCAAATTTAACACTTATTCAGAAATTAGTCGAGTTTTGGTACAAAGTCTTGGTAGTTTTTTTCAGATTAGCATTAAAATTTATGAGAAGGCATATGTACATACCTGTACATGTATGCTATGGTGAAATACATAGAGCTACACATGAAATTATCCGAAAAAATTTCGGGTCATGAGCGTCATGAGCACATTCCACACATGGAAAGCGATGGAGCGGAAAAAGTGAGCAACACAGCATAGCATTTTGCGCAGAAAGC
>JAGDXN010000018.1:9152-9476 GCA_023256455.1 Cuniculiplasma sp. | reverse complement strand
TTCTGATTATCACAAAGGATAAAAGCAGAAGAAGAAATCTCAGACCGGTGGGGAGGTGAATAATAATGTGGAAATCCTTTGTAAGACTGGCCCTTATATGCCTTATATTTCTAACAGCATTTTCAGGTCTGTGGGCTTATTCTGCGAATAATAATTCTCCATCTTCCTTTAACCCTCAGGTTGAACTGCATATTCATAATAAGACATCAACTTTCGTGGATTGTATTTTCAGCTTTAACTCTTCTCATCACATTGCATCCTATGGCAATGGGGGAAAAATTTTCTTTTACGATGGCCTGAAATTTAACAGCTCCTTAGACCCTG
>JAGDXN010000018.1:0-9142 GCA_023256455.1 Cuniculiplasma sp. | reverse complement strand
CTCTTACAATTCTTATAAACACATCAAATCCCAATGTCCTGCCTTACACGTGCACTTACAATTTCACATCAAACCAGACTGCTGGCCAGATAGGGCTTTCATTGGCACCGGGATACTACACAATTGAATTAAACGTAAATGTAGATGTAGGCCTGGTCAGCAATTTAAATCTCACACAGGCAATCTTCCCGGCTGAAAAAAATGTGTCAGGAGAGTTTATTGCAACTCTGGTTAAGCCAGATGTTACTGTATTCACATATCCAGCTGGCATATCAGCTGGTTTTACAGTTCTGTTTTCAGTAATTTCCGTGGCAGATTACTGGAGGAAGTTCTCAAGATAGGATCCATTGTTAAGGAATAAGAGCCTCCATTATTTTCAAATTTATGGATAAATTTTTCAATTTTTGAAATTTTTACAGATTTACAGGAAAACATTGCAATGGAATTCTTAAATTGATTATTCATGCTTATGCAACCTTCAAGATTAAATAACCCTTCAACGACTTGAATGTCCGGGATAGACATTCTGCAATCTTATTTATTAATGAATAGATATATTTGTTATTATAAGTAAACCAAAGATTAAATATGAGTATTTATACCTGCCAAAATACCTATATAGTATATTAATCATGTGTTAAACTATGGAAAGTAGTGGTAATAATTCGTCAACACCAGGCGGTAAAAAAGCCATTATTGCAGTCGCAGTTGTGATTGTTCTCATAGTGGCTGGTCTGGGTACCTATTTTGTTTTAACCCAGAATCACCCGTCAAGCAGTAAGTCAAGCAGTTCCGTAACAATTACAGTTGCGGCTCCCGTTTATAGTTCAAGTACAAGTATCTGGGAGAATTTTATAAATAACGCAACTTCAAGCTGGCAGGCAGCCCATCCAAATGTGACAATAAAGTTTGTAGGGCCATCTGATGCAAGCAGTGAGTCACAGTATTATGACAAGCTTGATCTTATGACATCCAGCCCCTCAACGGCTCCAGACGTCATGCTGGAAGACATGTTCTATACTGCCACATATGCCCACGAAAAAGTTATAGCGCCACTTAACAGCTATATGAATAGCACTGAAAAGGCCTCTTTCTTCAAATCTGCCATAGGCCAGATGGAAATTAACGGTACAGTATACGGCTTGCCAACTCAGGTCAGTGACACACTGATATATTACAACATGTCTCTGTTCAAGGAGGCGGGAATAAAGACGCCATGGCAGCCAACAAGCTGGGCAGATATACTTCAGACAGCAATGTACCTGAAGGATAACCTTACAAGCATAAGTGGATTCGTGCCAATGAACATTTACACGGACACAAGGGCTGGAGAGGCAGCATCATTCACAGGTTTTGAAGGTCTATTATATGGAACAGGCTGGGGTCTGTACAACTTCACAAGTGGCCAGTGGTATGGAAACAATCCCGGATTGAATGCAACACTGCAATTCTATAAGGATGCATTTATAACCGATAAGGTTGCAACAGTTGATCTCAGTACAACTCCTTACATAACGGTTGGCCAGTACATGCAGGAGGGAAAACTTGGAATAGCAATCGATGGAAACTGGATGTATGGATATCAGTGGGCATCTGGTTCACATAAAATAGACAACTTCACAAAGTACATTGGCCTTGCCTATATACCAACAGAATTTGGGCAGGCTCCCTACTATAACTCCATGGTTGGAGGATGGGGATGGGCAATGTATTCAGGCGTGAAAGATAAGTCTCTGGTATACTCATTCATGCAGGCTATGGACAACACCACTAACCAGATTAACATTAATCTCCCTGGACAGGCACTGGCAGGAGGACTTCCTGCAAAGACCGACGCTTCAAGCAACCCCCTGTTCCAGAAGTTGATGCCAGATGCACCTCAGCTGGACACATTCTATGCAAAAGTGCTTAAATATGGAAGCTACAGGCCCCCTGTTTCCACCTATCCAACAGTTTCCACTGCACTTCAGGCAGCAATGAGTGATGTTGTGGTAAAGGGCGACACCGTAAGTCAGGCTCTAAATGCATACGACTCCGCACTCATAACAGATTTCGGCAGTTCCATGGTTCAGGTGGTATCCCACCCAACCATAGGTCCATACATTGCAATACAGAACGTCCATCTGGCACAGAATATTAATAATGTTGCAACGTCACCCTATCATATATTTTACAGCAACCTTTACATAACATCCAAAAACTAATTTTTTTGAGGTAAAACATGTTTAAAGCAGGCACATTGTCAGAGAGAAAGGAAAAAAACAATTCCGTATTTTACATAATGGCACTGATTCCCGCCTTTGCCTATCTGGGAATATTTTTCATCTATCCCCTTGTACTTTCAGTTTATTACTCCTTCACAAACATATCTCTTCTCAACATTGACCATTATAGATATGTTGGATTCTACAATTATGGGAGGCTTTTTGCAAGCTCTGTGTTTGAACAGTCAGTCATAATTACAGTTGTCTTTTTCATATTTTCCGCCATTCTTGGTCAGATGGTTCTGGGCGCAATTGTGGCCTATGTAATCAATGGTACAAAGAAAATATTCGGTACAGTAATAACTCTTGTTATCCTTATGGCATGGGCAACTCCTCAGGTCGTGAGCGGTATTACATGGTACAGTACACTCAGTTATTTCCCGGTAGGTTTGGTAAATTATATCATAACCGTATTGGGCGGAAAACCCATTCATTTTCTGTCATACCATAATGCTCTTTATATGATCATACTTTCAAACATATGGATAGGGCTTGGATTTTCTGTATTGCTCTTCAGCTCTGCCATTAAAAATATAAATCCATCGGTTATAAAGGCAACAATTGTGGATGGGGCAGGCCCCTTCTCAAGATTTTTCAGGGTAATCTTTCCAATGCTTAAACAAACCATACTGACAGATCTCATACTCATAACCCTGTGGACTCTTGGGGCATTTACGGTTGTTTATGTCCTGACACATGGTGGGCCTGCAGATGCAACTAACATACTTACCATATATCAGTACCATACGGCATTCTCAGTGTTCGATGTTGGTCTGGCAAACACCATAGGTGTGATGATAATTCTTGCCGGTGTCATAATGTCACTGGTGTACATAAGGGTGATAAAAATTGAAGACTGAAGATATTAAAATAACAACAATCCTTGCCTATATAACACTGACTTTTCTTGCATTTCTGTTCATAATCCCATTTGTATGGGTATTTGTAGAGGGTTTTGCCTCTGTGGGAAACATAGGTTTTGGAGATTTTGGAACATTTACGCTAAGCTCCTATTATGCAATATTCAGGAGCAAATATTTTGTGCTCTCCATTGAAAACGGTCTGATTCAATCCTTTGGAGGGACAGCCGTATCCATAGTTCTTGCCATATTTGCCTCCTATGTATTCTCAAGAAAGAGGTTTCCTTTGAGGAATGCACTCATACTTACAGTTCTATTTTTTACAGGGTTTCCTGTATTCTCCCTTCTCATTCCAATGTATGTTTTCTACCAGAATGTGAATCTGTACAATACACAGATTGGTGTAATCCTTGTCCTTGGGGTTCTCAATCTTCCCATAACCATATGGATCATGAAGAACTCCTTTGACCAGATTCCAAAATCAATCGAAAGAGCAGCAATGGTTGATGGGGCATCTCCGTACCAGACCATAATTCATGTCTTTCTTCCACTGGCATTTCCAACCATTGCTGTTTTGATACTTCTGGATTTTATAACAAACTGGGGGAACTTCTATGTTCCATATATACTTCTAAGTTCAAGGCATCTGTTTCCAATTGCGGTGTACATATACACCTATTTCGGAGCATATTCTGTAAAATATAATGAACTGGCTGCAGCCTCTGTAATTTATATGATTCCTACACTGATTCTGTACATATTTGCACAGAAATATCTCATAAAGGCATTTTCAGTGGGTGGAGTGAAAGGGTGAAATCATGGTATGGGTAAAACTTGTAAACATAAATAAGAAATTTTCAGGAACAACAGTATTGAAGGATATGAATCTTGAGGTTCAGGATGGGGAGTTTTTCATCCTGCTCGGGGCATCAGGCTCAGGAAAGTCAACAACGCTGAACATAATTGCCGGGCTTGAAAAGGCCACATCAGGAGACGTACTGTTCGATGATAAGATCGTAAATAAGCTGGGTCCGGTGCAAAGGGGTGTGGCCATGGTGTTTCAGGACTATGCCCTCTATCCCCATCTGACGGTGAGGAACAATATTGCATTCCCGCTGAAGATGAGGAAGGCTTCAAAGGAGTTCATAGAAAAGAAGGTAAGTGAAGTTTCAAACGTTCTTGGACTTGAAAAATACCTGGACAGGTATCCAAGGGAACTATCAGGAGGTCAGGCCCAGAGAGTATCCCTTGGCAGGGCACTGGTCAGGGACCCTGATGTATTCCTTCTTGATGAACCCCTGTCCAATCTGGATGCAAAGATAAGGAGCCAGATCAGGGTAGAACTGAAATTGATTCAGGAAAATCTTGGAAAGACATTCATTTATGTGACACATGACCAGCAGGAAGCCATGTCCCTTGGGGACAGGATTGCAATCCTGAGGCATGGAAAACTGGAGCAGGTAGGATCCCCAATGGAAGTCTATAAGGATCCTGTGAATCAGTATGTTGCAGCCTTTCTTGGTGAACCAGAGATCAATTTCTTTGAGCTCACAAAGAATTCCCATATGTACAGTTCAGAGGACCTGATTTTAAAGGGCATTGAGGCAGGGGACAGTGAAATAACTGCAGGAATAAGGCCGGAATCCATAAAACTGAAAAAGGAAAAGGACAGCGATGTGGAAATAAAAATTAAAATCCAGACATTTGAGAGTTTCGGTTCCTATTCAGTAATAATCGGAAAGGCAAGATCGGGTAAGGAGGTCAGGGTGAGGCTGGCAGAAATTCCTGAGATAAAGCCTTCAACAGAAATGGCCATGTATGTGCCCCTTGACGAAATATATCTCTTTGGAAAAGACGGTGAACGAATAGATAAAAAATGAAAAATTTTTTTTTAAATTTTGAGGTAATAATATGAGTTACAGCATTTACCATAATGAAGACTATGTCAGATTTAATTTCAACGCGTACAGTTCCATAATGGATTTCAACAGGAATGGCGAGAAGGAAGGGATCAAATATGACATGGATGATCTGGTTTTTGAAGAAAGCTCTGGAATTACATTCATAACCATTGATCTCCCTGTGAAATCCCATGTTATTGGGCTTGGAGAACGGGCCTGCGGTGTTGACCGGAAAAGGAGAAAGATGATCTGCTATAATACAGATCCAAATACATACAGGAGGGATCAGGATCCACTTTATTCTTCAATTCCATTCTTTTATGTCATAAAGGAAAAGGATGTGAAAGGTTATTTTGTAGATTTTCCAGGAAGAATAGATTTTGATTTTGGTGTAGAGATATATAATAGGATAAAAATAGGGGTACATTCAGAAAGTTTTGATCTTTACTGCTTCACTGGAAAAACCCCGGAGGATATACTGAGACAGTATCTTTCTCTCACAGGAAGCCCCGTTATCATACCGGAATGGGCCACAGGGCATGCCATTTCCAGATATACCTATTATCCGGACAGGGTTGCCCTTGAGGTTCTGGACAGCTACAGGGAATATGTGCCTGTGGATGCAATGTATTTTGACATACACCATATGGATATGTACAAATTGTTCACATGGGACAGGGGAAGATTTAAGGATCCAGAGAAGTTTATTGATGAACTCCATAAAAGGAACACAAAGATTGTGACAATTGTTGATCCATCTGTGAAGGTGGACCAGAACTATGATGTTTTTAACAGATTGAATGGAACATATGTGGAAACCAAAAACGGGGAGATATACACTGCACCCATGTGGCCCGGAAAATCTGCATTTCCCGATTTCTTCAACAGGGAAGGAAGAAGAAGATGGGGTGAGGAGATAAGGGAATGGCTGAAATATGGTGTGGATGGCATATGGCTCGATATGAATGAACCCACCGTTCTCCAGGGTGACAAGACAATGGAGGGAGATGCCATACACAGAACGGATCATGGCATAATGAGGCACAGGGATGTGAGAAATGCCTATCCAAACTTCCAGGCCATGGCCACCTATGAGGCCATGGCGGAAATCAGGGAAAAACCCTTCATACTTACCAGAGCAGGATATTCAGGAATACAGAAATATGCCGCTATGTGGACTGGAGATAACCTATCCTCAGAGGATGATCTTCACATGCAGATATCCACAGCATCTTCCCTTTCCATAAGCGGCGTAACTTCCTGTGGATGTGATCTTGGTGGTTTTTTCAACAGGGGAAATCCCCATCTTCTTGCAGCATATTACAGGATGGCCCTTTTCTTTCCTCTTTACAGGAATCATAAGGATATTGAGGGAAATGATCAGGAGATTTTCATGCAGCCATCGGAAATCAGGGAAGATATGGTCGAAAGCGTGTCTATGAGATACAAATTTTTGGATCAGATATATCAGGCAGTATACTTCTCCCACAAATATCTGAAGCCAACCATTTCGCCCCTTTCCTTTTATTACGGGAAAGATGAGGAGGCCATACATATTGAGGATCAGTATATGCTTGGTGATAATATCCTGTATGCTCCCCTGTTGAACTCCGGGCCTGGAAGAACTGTATATCTTCCTGAGGGCACGTGGGTCGATTTCAATTCCGGAGAAATACATGAAGGGTCCTGCCGTGTTAAGGTAGAATACAGATATCCCATCTTCATAAAAATGAACTCTTCCATAATATATGATGGCTCGGTGATCATTTATGGAGAGGGAAATTTCAAAATTTACAGGGATGGTGAATTTGAAGTATCCAACAAAGATGATGGGAAGACAATTTCCACCAAAAGGGGAGATCTGAAGGTAAGGGTATTTTCAAGGGACAGAAGGGATTGAAAATCTCTACCATTATATATTTTTAGAACATAGTCATGATTATGGATCTCCAATCTGACGCTTTTAAGGGACTTGAATCATTCCAGCTTTCTACCTATGAGGTCAGGGTATATTCATCCCTGCTCATGAAAGGTCCAATGAGGGCAAGCGAAATCACAAGGGAATCGGGAATACCGCAGCCCAGAACCTATGATATTTTGGGAAAGCTTCAGAGGAAGGGCCTGATAATAGTAAATTCAAGCATACAGAGGACCTATGAGGCTGTGATGCCATCCGCAGCCCTGAGAAGCAAGGTTCAGGAGATGGACAGGTATCTGGACAAGCTGGATGAATATGTTATCAGTAACAGGAAAAGCTCAGAAATAAGGGCACCAAATGTTTGGTTTGTGGAAAACAGCAGAAGTGCCATGGCCAGGCTTGAGGATCTCATATCCCATGCGGATTCTGAGATTCTGTTCTCCCTTGAGCTTGGGAAGCTCAATGATTTGCTGCCTGCGCTAAGGAGGGCTGCAAAGAGGGGTGTAACATTATGTGCGGTTATGAAGGAAAACATAGGAAGGCACAATCTTGATTATCTTTCTGAACTGGGTGTGGTGAGAATAAGGGAGATAATGCCAGTGGAGATTGTGATTGCAGACAGGAAGACTGCATTCCTGAACGCAAATTCCCTATCCCAGACATCAAACTATTCCATATTCGTCCAGGAGGAGGAACTGGTTGATGTTATTGATTTCTATTTCTTTAACATGAACTGGATTTCTTCCCATTATTATTCTGACTTTGAGGGCATGGAAAATATAAGGGTATGTTCTTCATGGTTTGCCTGCGAGGCCATAGAAAATATGACGGGGAAGGGTTACAGGACAGAGGCAAGGATTGAGGGGTTCCGTTCAATGGAACCGGTGATAATTGAGGGAGAAGTGGTTTCTGTAAAGAGAATACCTGGATTGCAGCAGGCATTCTTTGTGAAATCAGGGGATGAAACCTTAAGTGTTGGAGGAAAGAATGCAACCCTTGAAGAAATAAGGATGGCAAGGGGCACATTCAGTTTTATTAAATAGATTCAGGGCCTTGGGAGGGGCTTTTCAATATTCAGGTATTCCTTTAAATCTTTAACAGGTATGCTTTCCAAAGACCTGGCCAGCTGCCTGAGAAGGTCGTCACGAAAACCAAATTCAAAATTCTGTTGATCACCCATAAGTGCCCCAACCACTATTTCATATCCATAGAATATGTTCGCATCAGGAATGTATTTCCTTATAATTTTGTGATAGAAATCTCCGGCCTGCATGGTTCCTCCCATTATGGAAACTCTCTTCCCTGCACCTATTTTCCTTTCAATTCCATTCACAACCTCTCCCATATATTTTCCAGATTCCTCATAGAGCGAAATCGCATAGGGATCACCATCAGAAGCCATCAGGGAAAGCCTCCTTGAGAATGATGCAAGGACCTCCTTTGGCATTTTTCTTGTTTCAATCTTCCATGCCAGTTCTCTTATGTCCATGCCAAAGTGTTTTTCAAGCATATTTTTAAAAGGTTTATGGATGGTTTCAGAATCTATTTCAAACATGGCCCTTTCGATGGATTTCTTGCTGAACCATGTCGCAGAAGACATATCTCCAATGCTCCAGCCCCAGCCCCCAAACCTGTTCATTTCATCTCCATGTCTGTAATAGCCCACACTTCCAGTTCCCGGGGCAAAGGCTATTCCATCCATATTTCCGTTTCCAAGGTGATAGGCAGCCAGGCCATCATTGACAGCCTCATACTTTATGCTGCCAAGAACCTCCGAAAGAATCCTTCTTCCAATTAAGGTCGCTTCCTCAGAATCTCCTATTCCCACGATGGAAACAATTGCCCTGTCAATCCTGTCCATTGAAGTGTTTCCGTTTTTTAGGGCTTCCCCAATGGATTTTTTCAGATTATCCATGGATCTTTCCACAGGATTGGTCGAATAGTTGGCAGAACCGGCCAGTCCTGAGGATACGATTTCGTTATTTTTCTCATCAAATAATACAGAAATTGTTTTCGTTGAGCCACCGTCTATCGCAATTATCATAAGATGTGATTGGTAAATCTGAAATAAAGCTGATCCTGAATATCCATCCTGAAATATAATTAAGTTTATTGATGCTAAAGGATTAAATTCCTGCCTGTTTCTATAAGAATTAAGATAAAAATAGGATTTTTTAAAAAAATATTATCATTTTATTG
>JAGDXN010000075.1:49235-49730 GCA_023256455.1 Cuniculiplasma sp. | reverse complement strand
AGCTTAATAATCTGATGAAATAGAAAATCTATAATATTTTGTCACAAAAATGCGGAGGGCCGGATTCGAACCGGCGAACCCCTGCGGAAACAGATCTTGAGTCTGTCGCCTTTGACCTGACTCGGCAACCTCCGCTCACATCTCTATTTCAATCTGGAATTAAAATATTAAGGTAAGTGTCCTCTCAGATATATTTTTAATATGGCGATTCCATCATAGCATGTTGAAGATACAGATTGAGATTGAGGACAATATAAAAATATTAAAGATGATGATGGATTCATGCAAGCAGGAAAATGATAAGAAAAGCCAATTTTTGCTGAATGATGGAAAATTAATTTTTAAAACGGAAACTGAAAAAAATGGAAACATATTTAGCATTACAGATGAAATATTAAAATGCTATGAATTGATTAAAAAAATGGATGATCTGGATTATTCCTGAACATCCAGATTGAGTTTCTCAGTTAATTCCTTATATCTGTTCCTTATTGT
>JAGDXN010000075.1:44974-49225 GCA_023256455.1 Cuniculiplasma sp. | reverse complement strand
TACCTCAGTTACGCCTGCCACTTCAGCCACAGACCTCTGGGTTCTCCTTTCCCCTGTGAGGATTGATGCTATGTATATGGCTGCTGCTGCAACTCCAGTTGGTCCCTTTCCTGAAGTGAGATCTCCGTCCTGGGCCATCTTTATAATGTCTGCGGCCTGTTTCCTTGTCTCCATGGAAAGTTTCAGTTTGCTGCAAAATCTGTTGAGATAATCCTCAGGTTTGGATGGAAGTATATTTAACTGAAGGTATCTGCTCATAATTCTGAATGTTCTTCCGATCTCCTTTTTCTTTACCCTTGTTATGGATGCGATTTCATCAAGAGTCCTTGGAACATTGGTTATCCTGCATGCTGCATATAGGGACCCGGCAACAACACCTTCAATGCTCCTTCCCCTGATCATATTCTGCTTCACTGCCCTCCTGTATATGCCAGCGGCAGTTTCCCTGACATCATTAGGTATGCTAAGATTTGATGCCATCCTTTCCATCTCCTGAAGAGCCTGCGAAAGGTTTCTTTCAGCTGCGTTGGAGACCTTAATCCTCTTCTGCCATTTCCTCAACCTGTAAAGCTGTGCCCTGTTCCTTGTTGGAATTGACTTTCCATATGAATCCTTGTTCTTCCATGAAATATCCGTTGAAAGACCCTTGTCATGTATGGTAAATGTCATTGGGGAGCCTGCTCTTGCCCTTGATTCATTCTGCTCAGAATCGAACGCCCTCCATTCCGGTCCCTGATCTATATAACTGTCATCAATAACTATTCCACATTTATTGCATACAAGTTCACCCCTTTCATAATCTCTCGATAGATCAGTTGAACCGCACTCTGGACACTTCTCGATCTGCTCAATACTCTTCTTGTTCTTATCATCCATTTTAAAACACCTCTCTAAACCTTGACAAACAGCTTGTCCCCATCCACCGGTGTTTGATCGCTGATTGCAACCACTGCCATGGGATCATTGACAGGCCCCATTATTCTAACAATCTTTCCGATCTTTTTTCCAAACTGGTCGAAAACAGGCTTATTCATCATCTCCACACTTACCCCTCTTACCACAAACTCTCTGTTTATGGAACGGAATACGGGAAGTGGTTTAAACATATATTAATAGTATGGTTAACCCATATATAAACATATCGTAATATACTTAAATTTTTTTAAGAAATGAGTATGAACATTTATTAAAGTTGAGTTTTTCCACATCTACAAAGACCTTAACATATCAGGCTTGAATTTTTTTAAATTCATTTCAACAAAAAATAATCCAATTTTTCTCAATAAGTATATATAGTGAGAAACTCATATTTATGTTTGATGGCTGATGAAAAAATCAGATATTTCCACAAAATGCAGGGAATGCAATTCTGACAAGATATTCACCGATTATTCCAGGGGAGAAGTTTTCTGTGGAAATTGTGGCGCCATCCTTGAAGAAAACCTTATAGAGAAAAATCCAACCATATTTTCAGGAGATTCAGATAGTGGAGAGTTAGTATCTCGCAATCCCAACACAAACACATTTATGAGCCACGATAAGAATTTGAGAACGGAAATATCAACAGGGAAATATGATGGAACAGGAAAAGTCATAAAGGGAAGGAGCAAGGAAAGCGTTTACAGATTGTTGAAGGCCCAAAGCCTCAGTAAGGTTGACAATGGAAATGAGAGGAGACATATAAAGGCCATACAGTATATTAATGGATTTTCTTCCCGGCTGGGCATGCCAGATGACATGAGGGAAATGGTAGGTAAGGCATTTAAGGAGGCAATGGAAAAAAGGATTACCAGAGGAAGGAACACGGAGTATATTGTGGCGAGCCTGATATATGGAGTTTTCAGAAATTATGGCTACCCCAGAACACTCTCTGAAATAGCTGATGAGCTTGGCCTTGAGAGAAAGAAAATAGGAAGATATTACAGGGAACTGGCAAGAAAACTTGACATAGAGCAGAAGATGCCGGATATACAGTATTTTATAACATACTTTACGAGAAAGCTCAACCTTCCAAAGAGAGTTTCTGATGAGGGTATGAACATATATTTTTCCGCAGATGCCGGGGGTATCAAGGACGGAAAAACACCGGCTGGCCTTGCAGCGGCAATAATTTATGTGGCCTGTAAAAAATGCGGCAGCAAGGTTACCCAGGCTGATCTTCCAAAGATGTCCGGTGTAACGGAAGTGACCATAAGAACAAGATATAAAGAGATAATTAACAGGCTTGGTATAACCATGCAAGATTAAAAATGAAGATCTATGTTGTGGACAATGGCGGCCAGTGGACCCACAGGGAATGGCGTGTGTTGAAACAGCTGGGTGTGAATTCAGAAATAATTGACAATGATGCCGATTTTCTCTCCGTAAAGGATGCGGATGGATGGGTTCTTTCCGGAGGTGCTCCAAGCATAATTGGGGAAATACCCAAACTTGGAAAGATATCTGAAATAATTGATAACACATCTTTGCCCGTATTTGGAATATGTGTGGGTGCACAGTTTACCGCGCTCCATCTTGGGGGAGAGGTGAGGAAAGCTCCATATCCGGAATTCGGAAAGACGGAGGTAAGGTTTGTGGACAATGGTGGGATCTTTAAGGGAATTCCTGAAAAAATAACTGTATGGGAAAATCATAATGATGAGATCACAAAGCTGCCAGAAGAGTTTGTGCTTGCGGCAAGTTCAAAAAACTGTGGAGTACAGGCTTTCTATAGCAGGAAGAGACCTCTCTTCGGTGTCCAGTTCCATCCGGAAGTTGAGAACACCATGTTTGGAAGGGAAATGTTCAAATCCTTCATAGAATATTGTAAAAGCTGATTCTAATGGAAACTATGAAAAATATTATTGACCTTCCAGTTTATACGGAAAAGGGCATTCTTGTAGGCAATGTTTACGATATAATTCTTGACTCTGATTCAAAATCTATCTCCGGAATTCTGATTAAGGAAACCAATTCAATTCTTGTGGAGGATGGCCTTCCAGTATCAATTCCATACAGATGGGTCAGGGCCATAGGGGACGCAGTTCTCCTGCACATTTTCCCGGAACATGTAAAAAAGCCTCCCGTGAGATGAAAATTTAGCGGTGGAGATACAGCCCTGTATGATCTCCAACCACATTTACAAAGGCATACCTTTCCATCTGGAATATTCCCCTCTTTCCTGACAATAGAGGTTCAATCAGACCTCTGTCTGTGGTTCCATCGGGTTTTAGAATGCTGAATTCCTGGGCATCCTTCCCAACCCACTGAATTATCTTCTTCTTTTCGCCCGTATTTTCCATTCCAGCAAATATGAAATGATCCCCATCCTTTTTTATGTTATATAGATCCTTCAATCTTATGATATCTCCATCCTTCAGCCCCATTATATCACCAGATGGCACTGAAAGTGCAGGATCCTTTTCAACCTTATATGTCCTGTACCCTCTCGATTCATCATTTGGATAAAGGGGTATTCTGGATGTTGCTTCAGGTGAGCCTTCAATTTTAATTTCCACTGGATCAGGAACAAAAAAGTATCTGTCTGAAGATTTGTCAATTAAGAGCCTGTTGATGGAATTGAATATATCCCAGGAGAAATCAGAATTAACATCCTTCAACCCGGAATCAACCCAGTATTTCCTGAATGTTTCCTTCCTGTAGCCCCTCTTTGCCAGAGACCTTACAGTTGCAAGCTGCACATCATCCCAGCCCACATATTTGCCTGATTCTATGCCCTTTCTCATAAGTGATGTCTTCAGTATGGCATCTCCTATGTGGATCATACCATAGTGAAAATATTCTGGAAGAGGCCATTCGAAATATTTGAAGATGTATTTCTGCCTTTCAGTGTTGTTTATGTGGTCTGAACCCCTTATGACATGAGTTAATCCCAATTCGTGATCGTCAACCGCCACGCTGAAATTCATCAGTGGGTAGAAACGGTATTTTTTCCCTGTATGTGGATGAGGGGTCTCAATAACCCTGAAAGCAATCCAGTCTCTCACAGCAGGATTTGGGTGGAAAAGATCTGTTTTGATTATAAGAACCGGCGATTTGCTTTTATCCCTGCCACTTACCACATCCCTGAACAGCTGGAGATGTTCTTCCGGCCTTATGTCCCTGTGAGGGCATGCCTGTGAATTCATAAGATCCTTCTTGAAATCCTCAACCTTGCACGTACACATATAGGCCTTTCCCATCATTATGAGTTCTTCCGCCCTCTCATAATAAAGAGGTATTCTTTCTGACTGGATTATGAATTTTGTGAAG
>JAGDXN010000075.1:33450-44964 GCA_023256455.1 Cuniculiplasma sp. | reverse complement strand
TTTGTGAAGTTTACTCCAAGCCATCTGTTATCCTCCTGTATCATTTCATATGCCGGCGGATATATGTTGTTTGGATTTGTATCCTCGATCCTTAAAATCAGGTCTCCCCCGTACCTCTTCACATACTCATCATTGAGTATGCACATTCTTGTATGTCCAAGGTGAAGAGGACCGGACGGGGATGGAGCCATCCTCATTACAACTCTTCCCCTGACATTTTTAAGTTCAGCCAGAGGATGTTCATTGCTCTTCTTTTCCTCAACAAGAATATCCGGATACTCACTTTTCGCCAGTTCAATCTGATCCTCTGGTTTCATCCCATTTATCCTTTCAACAGCTGCCCTGATTTCAACCATTATCTCCCTTATCTTTGGTTTCAATTCAGGAGAACTTCCAAGCAACTTGTTTACAACGCTTCCCACATCTGCCTTACCGCCATGGGCAATGGCATTTCTCAGTGTAATCTTCTCAATTTGACTGCTCAATCATTTCACCAGCATTAATAAAGATAAAATTCCTCAACTGATCTATACCTTCACCTGTAATTGTAGAAATGCCTATTTCCTCCCTCTTTTCACACAAATCAATCTTGGACTGAATCCTGTATGTTTTTTTATGGAATGTTTTCCTTATTTCCTCATAAAGGGCTATCTGCTGATCTATGGTATATCCTGAAGTGCCTGAATAGTCTATCATGAAAAGAATTATTCCCTTTATATCCTTTAAACTCAGGATAGATCTTCTCTCCAGATCATTTCTTTCCTCCATTGGCCTGTCCAGGATTCCAGGAGTATCAACAATCTGAACCCTCATATTTTCATCAGCCATGTGACCTATGTATACAGATTGTGTTGTGAACGGATAGGGTGCAGTCTTTACCTCGTTTCTGGTAAGGGCATTTAAGAGTGAACTTTTTCCCACATTGGGCATGCCCGCAATTATGAATGTCGGCTGATCTGGGTTTATCTCCGGGAGTGATTTAAGAAAGTCCCTGCACTCACCCAGAAGGAGAAGGTCCTTTTCAATCCCCTCTATTACTGAACAGAATCTGCCATAATATCTCTTTCTGATATTGACCATCTCAAATGTTTTCCTTGCCCTCTTTAACTGATTAATGCTTTCAGTTGCAAGTTCCACAAGTTTCTGGCCAGCCCACTGAACATTGCTCAGTGCTATCTTATAGTTATCCACACCAAACTTGAGATCAATGAAATCCTCATAAAAGGGGTGCATCTTCTCTATGGTCGGGAATTTTTTTACTATTTTAAGAAGGTATGGGGCAGCAACACTTTCAGCAGTTGCGATCCTGTCAATGTTTTCTTTCCTTATTCTGTTTTCGAATACCCTGTCATATGGCTCTTCAATTTTGGATGCTTTCCTCAAGCTCTTGTTGATGATCTCATCCGATCTCAATATGGTTGGAATCTGTTTCATTAAATTCACTTTTCCTCTATGGCAGCATCAATTTTCTTCTCCCACTCTGGTGGGATATCAAACTGATTGTGTGCATACCTGTTGTGTATCCTTATTTTTGCCCAAACATCTTTCTTTGTGGGTTCATTTACCGAATAGCTGCAATCAAAACCGACGTCTTTACATTTGTAGTAAAATCTTGTCATAGATGGGTAATCAATGCTGGAATAAAAATATATTATTTTTTAACTTACTAAATTGAGTCCTATGGATTTGCTAAAAATTCAATAAAAAATAGTATGGACTCAGAACATCTTCTGAGCTTCAAATACTTCATGCTTTGTTGGTGGGTTTACCTTCTCCAGGAGATCCTTCATATCCTTAACACTTGGTGCCTCCCAGTTGCATATGGCCATATTCTCTCCCTTCAGGACAGATATGGACTTTAATGTAAATCCTGGTGGAAGCTTGCTATTCTTTTGCATATCAATGATACTTCCTACAACCTTTACAACCTCTTCGCCGTTCTTTTCTTTCCATCTGTGCTCTACAACTACATCAGTCATTTTTTCACCATTTATTATATGTAAGAGTAACACATATATTTTATACCGGCATGGACCGGTATGGATGAGATTACCATTGAAAGTGAAAATGATATGCTATTTAACGGCCTTTCCAAAAGATTCCCGGATTTGAAGTTCTACAGATGGTGCAATTCCACAGTGGACTATCTGGAATTTCTTACGGGGAATTATAAGGTTGAAGAGATAGAAAAAGCATTCAAGGAACTTGTGAAAAGTGTAAACAGCAGGATTATATCATATTCCTTCAGCAATTCAAGGGTAAGTGCCATGATTTCATGCAGATGCAATATAAATAACTCTGCCATAAGAATCGTTGAATCGAAAAATTGCATGTGGAAGGCACCCGTATCCTATTACAGGGGTTCTGAAACTATTGTGATCTATTCGCCAGATGAACAGCACTCCTTAGATGTTTTTAATGCCCTTTCGAAAACAGGCCCTACGAATATCATTGAGAAGAAGCCCATGAAGATGGAGGGTTTCGTGAAGGGGTTTAACATATCCCTTGAAGACCTTTTTGGAGATCTGACTGACAGGCAGGTTGATGCGATCCTGAGGGCTATAAATTCAGGATATTTTGAGATTCCAAGGAAGGTGCACCTTGAAAATCTGGCCCGTTCCATGAATCTATCCAAATCAACCTTTCAAGAGCATATTTCCATAGGTCTTCAGAGAATAATGGAGCAGATAGGACCGCTTCTCTCAATTTACTCCTCAACTACAGAAAATCCTAAAAATGGAGAAAGAGAAAGTAAGGACTAATGGGATAAATCAGGACAGGGATATTTATGAGAATGAGAGAAAACATCCTTCCCAGTTCCCCACCTGCACCTATGATGTCTCCATTGATCTTTTCAAATATTTTCCCGGCATATAATCTGAAAAATAGGGAAAATAGAAAAGATATGAGTATAAGGATGAAAAGGGATTGAAACAATAAAACAAATATAATTAAAACAGGAACAATGTTTGAAATCCAGAACATATTTTTATCAGTAATTTCTCTAAAATAATATGCGAAACCCTGTTCCCGCGTAGAATTGCGAAACATGATGGATACCATCCATATCACCGAATTTAACTGGGAGAAAAGGAGTGCCTGTCCGATGTATTTTGGATTTATGGAAAAGAGAGAAACTATACTTATGGAATAAACCGCAAATAGGGCAAAGATACCACCAGAACCCACATCGGGGCTCTTCATAACTCTGAATCTTTCCTCCGGTACTCCCCTCTTCATCATACCATCACCGAAATCTGCAAGGGCATCAATGTTTTGAAACCCGAGGATTAAGGGTATGATAATAAGGGAAATGATGGCTGAAACGTATGTGTCTGTAATATAACTCAATAGATAGAATGCAAGAAGTGAAAGTACGCCTGCCAGTGTATAGGGAATCCACATCAAATATATGCCGCTCTTTTGGAAATCCCTGTCGTTTACAGGAATTATGGTAAAGAAACCTATGGATGATCGCAAGGATGGGATCAGCTTCATCCCATGTAAATGCTTAACCTCTATAAATATGAAAATAATTACATTTGTATGAAAGATATTTCAGAAAACATGCCTGAGCATGGTGATAACTTCTATAATCTCAGGAACAAATATCCCAATCTTTTGGATTTCAGCGCATCCATAGCTCCCACAAACCTTCCTTCCGATTTTAAAATAAGTGCGTTGGAAATGATCCATTATCCATCCTCTCAGGGTAAAATTGAGGAAATAATTGCCAATAGAACAGGTATGGACAGGAAGAACATTGTTGCGGGCTATGGCCTCACATCCATAATTTATGCCGTTTACAACCTATTCCATAAGGGTAAGGCAGTTTTAAGTGAACCCATATTTTCCGAACACAGGAAGGCTGCAGAAAGATCCAGTATAAATGTTGTGAGACTGCCCCTGAAGGTTATGCAAAAAAACCCTGGAATTATCAGGGATTACATGCCAGATGTTGTTTCCATAAATTCTCCTGTAAATCCAACAGGGGAATATTTGGCGTATGATACAATAAGTATTATAGCGGAAAAACTCATGGACTTTGGAATTTTTTTATTTCTTGATGAAGCTTTCGTTGATTTTGTTTCCTGGAAAAGAAGAATAGACTGTGTTGACCTTATTGAAAGATACCCCAATACCATTGTGGGGAGATCCATGAGTAAAATATCTGGTTTTGCAGGATTCAGGTTGGGTTATTCAGTATCCTCTTCGGAAATTGCCAATAGAATAAGAAGAAAATTGATTCCGTGGACTGTGCCAAAATTCTATACGGAACATATGGATGAAATATTAAATTACTCACCCAATCCTGAAAAAATAGCTGAACTCAGGGAAATTATGATCAATGAACTGAAGGATATAGGTCTCACAATTCTTGGAAAGCCCGAGGCAAATTTCATTTCATTTACTGTCCCGGAAAAAATAAAGGGTTCAGATTTCTATGAGAGTATGATCAGGGAAGGCATACTTTTAAGGCCTCTGGAAAACTTTTATGGCTTCACATCGAGGGATTTTAGAGCAGCTGTCCTGGATCGGGAGTCTAATGAAAAAATGGTAAAAAGTGCAGAGAAGGTGATAAACCATTACCGGTAGGTTCATACATATAATTGGGACATCCTCCAATGCTGGAAAGACAACTTTTGCAATGGCCATGTGCAGAATTTTGAAAGAAAAGGGATACAGGGTAGCCCCTTTTAAGGCAATGAATATGTCTCTGAACTCCATATCCACAGAGAACGGGGAAGAAATTTCAAGGGCACAGTGGCTTCAGGCAAGGGCTGCTGGAATTAAGCCTGACTGGAGGATGAATCCCATTCTGCTAAAACCAGAAGGGATGGGATCATCCCAGGTTATTTCCTGCGGGAAGTCGCTTGGAAAGATGACTATATCTGAATATGGAGATTTTTTGAGAAATCATGGAAAGGAAAGTGTAAGAGAAGCATTATCAAGCCTGCTGGAAGAATATGATTTTGTTGTGGGAGAGGGTTCAGGCTCCTGTGCAGAAATAAATCTTTATGACAGAGACATATCAAACACGTGGTTAACGGAAGAGTTCAAAGGCACAGGCATACTTGTGGTTAATATTGAAAATGGTGGTTCCTTTGCCTCCCTATATGGGACAAAAATGCTTGCCCAGTATCCAGATACAATAAGGTATTTTGTTATAAACAACATGAGGGGAAATTCTCAGATGCTTTCAACGGGGATCGAATTCATTGAGACTCATACAGGAATGAAATGCCTTGGAATTATACCACATATTGAACATAATCTTCCTGGAGAAGATTCACTGGATTACACCAATGCAGGTCATGGAAAAATTAGCGTTGTCAAATATCCATTTTTTGAAAACTACAGCGATCTGGATTATTTGCGCGCAACTGGAAATTGCAAATATGTTATAAAACCTGATGATATTAATAATGAAGACTGGATAATACTTCCAGGTTCAAAAAATGTGAAGGAAGATATGGAATATTTGAGGAAAACGGGCCTGTGGGAAAGGATAATGGAATTCAGGACTTCAGGAGGTAATATCCTTGGAATATGCGGTGGTTTTCAGATTCTTTCAAAAAGCATCGATTTCATGGATGGAAAGGGGAAAATAAAGGGCATGGGATTTCTGGATGTGGATTTTGAATATTCTCAAAGAAAAACGGTGAAGCATGTTGAATATGAAGGAGAATTAAAGGGAAGCAAATTTCGTGGGGATGGATATGAAATTAGATACGGATATGTGAGCAGAAGATCAGGTCAAACTTTCATAATGGCTGATGGCTCAGAGGAGGGCGCGATAAGCCCTGACGGAAAGATAATGGGTACGAATGTACATGGAATATTGGAAAACAGGGAATTCTTAAGTAATGTCCTTGGAATTCCTGTAAAAGAAGATTATTCGGCAATTTTAAACAGGGATCTGGATAATTTTTCTCATACTGTATCGGCAAATTTAAAAACGTCTGTACTTTCACAGATCATAAATGAATATTGAACTGTTCAAGATTGCCCTTGAGGGTCTGCTGGTTGCCACAGGCATAGATATTGTATTCGGGGAGCCCAGGGGTTTCTTTCACATTGCAGTTATTTCAGGGAAACTTTCAGAGAAGATTGAGAAAAAAATAGGGAAAAAACATCGAGGGTCCCTTGCAGGATTCTTCCTTCTCCTGATTACCATTCTGTCAATAACTGTTCCTCTTATGATTGTTTTAGATATTTTATATGCCTATGATTTCCTTTTCCTTATATTCATCCTCTTGTTTGCCATATTCCTGAAGAGCACCTTTGCCCTGACCTCCATGGGAAAACATATAAGGCCCATAATTAACAGTCTTGAACAGAATGACCTTGAAGGGGCAAGGTTCCACCTTTCCATGTGCGTAAGGAGACCCACGGCTAATATGGAAAGGAGTGCCATATGCTCTGCTGCCATAGAAACTGTGGCGGAGGGCATTACAGACTCCTTTACCGGGACACTTTTCATGTACTCCATATTTGGAATTGCCGGTGCGATTATTTACAGGATTGTAAACACCATGGATTCAATGTTCGGTTACAGAGACAGCAAATATTTGCACTTTGGAAGGCCCTCAGCTGTGGCCGACACAGTTTTGAACTATATACCGGCAAGAATATCTGCTGTACTCATATATGTTTCAGCCTATCTTCTAAATCTTAATATGAAGAAGACAAACCTCAGATCTGTACTGTATTCATTGTCAAGCAGAAATGCAGCCTATTCCATGGGTTCAATGGCCGTTGTGCTAAATGTAAGGCTTGAAAAAAAGGGAAAATATATAATAAACAGAAATGGTTTTTTGCCTGATGTGAATGAAATTAAGAGAAGCCTCAATATTTTCTATCTGTCCTTTTTTATAATGACCATATTCATAACCATACCCCTTCTTTTAATAATTTCCATCTTTATCTGGGTTCATATACCATTCATATATTTCTTCAAAATATACCTGTGATTTAGATGGAAAATAGACCGGAGTTAAATATTTTGATTGGCGGTTCAACGGAAATATCTAAAATAAAGGGAATCTCAGCTGCAGGTGCTGATCCTGAAATTTCATTTATGACACCCGTGCTTGATTCTGAGATCATGGCCGAGGGAAAGTGCCTTTCTATGAATATACCTCCCATGACGCCAGACGGCATACCCACACCTGCACTCATTTCCAAAGCATGCATGAACCTCACCGGCATAGATCTGCTAATTGTGAACGGAGGATTCCACAGGAAGCCTAAAACGCAGTTTTATGAGACCGGTCTAGAGGTTGCAAGGGATCCATCAGTGGATGTGGCACTTCCCCTTTTCCATAAGGCTCTTGAATCTGGGAAGAAACTTGCAAGGAACCTTTCGGGAAAGGCATGCGTGATGATAAGTGAATCTGTTCCCGGTGGAACAACCACTGCAAGGGCAGTCATATCAAATTTTGACAGCAATTTCAAATCAAGCAGCTCCCTCCCCAATGACCCGGATGAAATCAAGGAAAGGTTCATCGGAAAAATATATGAAAGAACTGGAAAATTGAATAGAACTGAGGATATTGTGAGAGAGATGGGAGACTATATGCAGGCTATTGCATCATCATATATTCTAAATTCTGGCGATCAGAAAATCGTTCTTGCTGGCGGAACCCAGATGGCAGTGGTTTACCATATAGCCAAACTTCTCGGTGGAGATATGAAGAATGTGGAACTGTGGACAACAGGAGCCATAATGGACCACAGAGGGGATCAAATTAAAAAAATTGTACCGGAAGATCGCATTCATTATTCCAATGTGGATTTTAAGAAATCCATCCATGAGGGTATGAGAAAATACGGGGAAGGAAATGTGAGGGAGGGTGCAGGAATGGGTGGCCATCTCCATCTTGCATTGCAGGAATTCAATCACAATGAAATTATGGATGAAATAGACAGAATCTACGGTTCCTTTCTTCCGGATTGAAATACAAGATTCTGTAAAAGTTAATAAAAAATAATAAGCATGTTTCCATAAAGGGTATTGCCGAACTAGGTCGGGAGGTCAGGCATCTCCTGTTACCCGAAGTCTATACGCGGGGACGACAGCCTGAAGAGGCCAACCTGGCCTCTGTGGAGCCTGCACGGATCCATGATATCTCGCACCACCGGGTCGGGGGCTGATCTTTCATGACTCAAAGGAGACATGGAACTTCACCTGTCCGGGATCCCGCCAGGTCCGGAAGGGAGCAACGGTAACCGGAACCTTGGATGCTGGTGGAGAGCGGGGTTGAGTGAAATGCAGGAACAACTCCACAGGACGTCAGGCCCGATTCAGGTGTGTTCGGTATGATGTGATCCCATGTTTAAGACTGTTCAGGACCCCATATGGGGATCTGTAGACTTTGACGAAGATTTTTTGAAAATCATAGATACACCAGCATTTCAGAGGCTTCACTGGATAAGGCAGCTGGGAATGTGCTACCTTGTTTTTCCTGGTGCTGTGCATACAAGATTTCAACATTCAATCGGTACAATGCATGTTGCAGGTGAAATTGCCAGGACCCTTAATATTGAAGATTCCAGGGAGGTTAAGGCCGCTGCATTGCTTCATGATATAGGCCATTTTCCATTTAGCCATTCCTTTGAAGAATATTTCTCAGAAAAATTTCACCTTAATCATGAGAAGAGGGGAAGGGACATAATCATGGGAAATTATGGGAACGGAGAAATTGCCGAAGCCATTGAAAGGAGCGGGATGGACAAAAGGAGGATATGCTCAATCCTATCCCATGATGAAAACGTAAGAAACCAGGCAAATATAATAAGCGGGCCCCTGGATGCGGATGAAATGGATTATCTTGCAAGAGACAGTTATTTTTCAGGGACAAACCTGTCACCATTTGATTTCAGAAGGATCATAAATCTGATGAGATCGGATGGAAAGAACATATTTGTGGAATATAAGGCAGTTTCAGGTGTTGAATCGATTTTAATTTCAAGATTTCTCATGTATAAAACCGTATATTTCCACAAGACTGTTAGAATTGCCCAGATGATGATGGAAAGGTCACTTCGCAGCGTTCAACCCAGGGAAGAATTCATGGAAATGAACGACTTCCAGCTTATGGATGCCCTTAAGAAAGAAAAGGAATCCAGAGATATAATAGAAAGAATTGAAAGACGTGATCTTGACAAGGTAATTTTCAGGCATCATGTAGAAACTGACGATGATAGAAAGATAAGGGAGATACTGGAAAAGGGAAGGAAAGAATATCCTGAACTATCCATAGATTTCATACCCCCTGTTTATTTTAAGAATGAAGAAAGAGTTAAGAGCAGCGTCAAGGTAAGAAAGGACGGAAAATTTCATGATATCATGAAACTCTCACCACTTCTGGCCTCTCTCTATGCAAGCTTCAACAACAGGGACATACTTGTTTATGGCGACAGTCATGTGAAAGATAAATTTGATGGCTCATGGATTAAAGATATTTTATCATCCTGAATGCATTCCTGCTACCCTCAAAAAATTCCTCGTAATAGTTTTCTAAAAATTCAGTGGTTTCATACCCCATCTTTTTGTAAAGCCTGATTGCAGGAATGTTTTTTTCCCTGACTTCGAGTATGGATTTTTCAAAACCCTTTTTGCGCATCATATCTTCCAGATGTTGCATGATCAGTTTTCCAATACCCTTTCCCTGGAATTGTGGATGAATGCCTATGCTCTCTATATCCGCATCCTTGCAGTCCACAGGAATTGCAATGCCATAACCTATTATTCTATCTCCCTCTTCCACCACAATGCTCATTCCCTTTGACATCTTATAGGATAGGAGAAGCATTTTGTAATCATATGGTCCGACAGTGAAGGCTTCCTTTTCAAGTTCCTCAATTTTACTCACATCCCCTCTTCTCATCTTTCTTATATTCATTTAATCAACCCATTTTTGAGTATTTACGCAATTTATTTATTATCTGTTGAAATAACCTGTTATGATGAAAATAGAAAATGGCAATTTGCTTAATGCCATAAATTCCTTAAAAAATGGTAAACCTGTTCTCATATTTGATGATAAAAGAAGAGAATCTGAAACTGACATGGTATTTGCCTCTTCGATGATTACACCTGAGAGTATAAGGCTTTTGAGGAAGGATGCGGGAGGCCTCATATGCACAACTATGAAATGGGAAACTGCACAAAAGTTGCATCTACCCTATCTGGAGGATATATACTCAAGATTTCTCACCTATGGAAAAATTGCCACAGACTCAAGAGATATGAAATACGATTCCCATTCATCCTTTTCCTTTACAATCAATTCAAGAAGAACCTATACGGGCATTCCAGATATGGACAGAAAGGAAACCATTGAGGATTTTGTCAATTTCATATCCAACATGCCTGAAAAGGATATTGTTGAAAAATTCTATGAAATTTTCAGAATACCTGGCCATGTTCACCTGCTCATAGCAAGGGATGGCTATTTTGAAAAAAGAAGAGGCCACACCGAACTCTCTACCTATCTTGTGGAGAAGGCTGGTATAATACCAAGTGCTACCATTGCAGAAATGCTGTCCGATACAGGAAAGGCCATGACTGAGGATGAAGCCAGAGGATATGCAGAATCACACGACTTAATATTTATAGAAGGGAAAGAAATCATAGAGCAGTGGACAGATGAAAAAAGTAATGGCATCAGGAGTCTTTGACATTCTGCATCTTGGACATGTGCATTATCTTGAGGAATCCAAAAGCTTTGGAGACTTTCTTGTTGTGGTTGTTGCATCTGACCATATGGCCAGAAAAGGTGGCAAAAACATAATATTCAGTGAAGAAACCAGGCGTAAAATGATCAGTGCCTTAAAAGTTGTGGATGATGCCATCATCGGTGGTACAGGAAATATTTATGACACAGTGGAGAAGATAAGGCCAGATATTATAACCCTTGGCTTTGATCAGAGATTTGATGAAAATGAAATAGCCATGGAGTGCAGGAGGAGAGGCATGGACATTGAGGTCAGGAGATGTACGCCTCTACAATCCATAGAGCCATTTGGAACAAGGAAAATAAGGGAAGTTCTGCTTCAGAGGGGTCATTGAATTGAAAATAATAGGCATAGCTGATACGACCTTTGCCAGGTATGACATGGGTAATTCCATTGAGGATGAATTGGGTAAGACAGGAACAGGTTTTAGAATTGAAAGATATACTGTTCCTGGAATAAAAGACCTGCCCGTAGCATGCATGATACTGTTCGAGCGTGGTGCCGATATTGTTGTTGCCTGTGGAATGCCTGGAAAGAAGCCCGTGGATAAAATATCTGCACAGGTTGCCTCAACTGGCCTCATGGAGGTTCAGTTAAAATTTGGAAGGCATATTATAGAGGTTTTTGTTCACGAAGATGAGGCAAGGGACGACAGGGAACTTGCATGGCTTTGCGACAGGAGAGCAAGAGAACATGCCCTGAATGCTTTCAATCTGCTGTTCAACCCCGATGTTCTGAGAAGAAATGCAGGTAAGGGATTGAGACAGGGAT
>JAGDXN010000075.1:32971-33440 GCA_023256455.1 Cuniculiplasma sp. | reverse complement strand
AACGCAATGAGACATTAGAGGTGAAAAAATGAAGATAGGAATAGTAGTTTCGGAATATAATTATGACATCACAATGATGATGTTACAGAGGGCAGTTGAGCACGCAGAGTTTTTGGGCGCTGAAGTTTCGGAAATTTTGAAGGTTCCCGGAACCTTTGAGATTCCCCTTGGTGCAAAGAAACTTCTGGAATCGGGGAAAGTTGACGGTGTGGCAACTCTTGGTGCCGTAATCCAGGGGGAAACCGATCATGATGACATAATAATGCAGAACGCGGCCAGGAAAATAATGGATCTTTCCATAGAGTTTGGAAAACCTGTATCCTTGGGCATAACTGGACCGGGGCAGACAAGGCTCCAGGCTGAGGCCAGAATTGAAAAGGCAAGGGATTCTGTGGAATCTGTTGTCAAGATGCTTAAAAAACTTGAAAAAATAAGGTAAATCTGGAATCGATCCAGGTATCTGAATATT
>JAGDXN010000075.1:32102-32961 GCA_023256455.1 Cuniculiplasma sp. | reverse complement strand
TATCTGGATATTTCAATTTTAACCTTAAATTCCGATAACTTTTATTTAAAAAGATACAATAGGGTATGGAGATGGAAGATCCGGCATCAGTTTTTTTTAAGTGTAGCGACAGGGAAAGAGCAATATTTGAGGCGGGCATTAAACTTGGCTCCATTTTCCACCAGTATGTGGGAATACCACTGAATACGAATAATATTGAAACTGTGGAAAATGCCATAAGGGAGAGCGTTATGGTGCAGCCTTTTGTCAGAGATGCCATCGTAAAAATAGACAGGAAACGCATTGAGGGAAGGAACGGAAAATACAAATATGTGACCCTCACAGGAGATATGATGGATATAACACTACATATCTGCTATGGGGAAAGCTGCGTGAAGGGTAGAATGAGGTATATACAGGAAATGGACTATCCACTGATGTATCTGGAGGAATAAATTTGTGGCTGTAAAGATAGGTATAACAGGTCCTGTAGGGTCCATTAAGGCTGAAGCCCTGCAGAAAATAATGGAAATGCTTAGAAACCAGGGGAAGGATGTTCAGGGTGTATTAATTTCAGAGATTGTAGATCAGGGGAAACTGAAAGGATACTCCATGTTTGATATATACACAAAGAGGAAGGTAAATTTTGCAGAGATCGGAATTGTATCCAGAGTAAAGATTGATAAAATAGGTGTGGATACAAAGCTGCTTGAAGAAATCCTCATACCCAGTCTTAAGAGGGCAAGGGAAACCGCTGACGTAATTGTTATTGACGAAATTGGAAAACTTGAAAATACCACAAAAAATGTGCAGAATGAAATAAACGAGACATTAAACTCAACCAAGCCTCTCATTGTAACTGTGCATAAAAAATCCAGAA
>JAGDXN010000075.1:19837-32092 GCA_023256455.1 Cuniculiplasma sp. | reverse complement strand
AACCCTGTGCTTCAGGAGATCAGGGCTCTGGAAGGTGTTAGAGTTTTTGATATTACGCCCATAAACAAGAGCTTGCTTCCCTACAGGGTAATGAAAGTTATTAACGGAGAGGAGGGCCCATAGGCTTCTACACTGAAGGTTCAGTCAGTATAGAAACCGGACTTGACCAGAAAAGCATAGGTCCGGGAAGGGCGATTCCAGGATTTCTCAACGCCGATCAGAGATTTAACCGGGATCTAACTGTTTCTTTTCTGAATACCTTTAAACCCCATCTATACCTTGATGGTTTTTCTGCAACAGGCATAAGGGGACTGAGGGCAGAGAAGGAGGCTGGAATTAAGGCTGTGATGGTGGAAAGAAATAGAAAAGCCTTTGAAATATTGCGGAGAAACCTTGAAAACAATTCATCCACTTCAGAAGCCTATAATGATACCTTCGAATCCATAGTCTCGAAGTTTAAGTTTGATTTTATCGATATTGATCCCTATGGTGATGTGGTACCCTATGTGGATGTTTCCCTTAATTATGTCAAAAACAGAGGATATATAGGATTCACAGCCACCGATCTGAGTGTGCTCACAGGATCACTGAAGGAAAACACTGCAAGAAGATATGGCAGTGTTGTGGCAAACAATTCAATGCGCCATGAGATGGGCATAAGAAATCTCATTGGCTTCATTGCAAGGCACGCAGTTTCCATGGAAAGGGGTATAAGAGTGATGCTCTCTGCCTACCATGGTCATTTCTACAGGGTTATTTTGCAGATAGTAAAGGGCAGTGGAGAGGCCAAAAAAACAGTTGAAAAAATAGGATATTTCAATCCTTCTAAGGAGATATCAGAACTTTACGAACCCATGGATTATGGGCCCATATGGATTGGCCCCATTGAAGAGGCATTTACGGTTTGCACACTTTCCATTCCTGAAACTGTTTCTGACGAATATAGAATGCATCTGAATGAACTGATATATGAAGATACTGGAATTTTCTTTGATGATATTGGAGAGATATTTTCCATGGCAAAGATGAATCTACCATCCATAAGAAAGGTTTTAGATTTTGGAAATGAGAAGGGTCTTGAGATCCATAGAACCCATTTTTCCCATACTGGCGTGAAGATAAAAAATAAGAAGGAATTTGCCACGGACATACTGAATGAATTCAGATCTTAAGTTTTAAGGAGAGTTTGCTTTTAAGGAAATTCATAAATAACGAGAGGCATTAACCTGATGAATGAATTCCACCCTGAGACTTTTTCGCCCTGTCAATGCCGTGATGGCAGTCCTGGGAACATTTATATCATCCCTTGTTGCCATTGGCACATCCATAGAATCTCATATTGAATTAATTGCCATAGCATCTCTGGTTGTTTTCTTCGTTCTCACCGGTGGAAATGTCATGAACGATGTGCTTGACAGCGAAACGGATAAGGTCAACCACCCTGAAAGGCCCATACCTTCAGGAAAAATCACCAAAGGACAGGGAAAGGCCATTTATGTCTCCTCCTTTGCACTGTCAGTAATAGTTGCCTTCATATTTCTAAATATTTTCGCCGTTATTGTTGTAGTTATTGCAGACATACTTCTCATAGTATATGAAACGAAGGGCAAATATATGGGTCTGCCCGGAAATATAATTATAAGCCTTCTCATAGGGGCCATATTCCTCTTTGGAGGAATAATTTTCCTTAAGCCTGAAAGAACAATCCTCCTCATGGCCCTTGCATCCATGTCAAACCTTTCCAGGGAGCTCATAAAGGATGTGGAGGACATGAAGGGTGATGTGGACAGAATGACATTCCCAAAAAAATATGGAGCAAAGGCAGCATTGAATCTATCATCTGCAATGATCCTGTTGACCATACTTGTTTCCTTTGTGCCCTATCTGGCCGGCCTTTTTACATACCCCTATCTTCTGGCAGTTTCAGTGTGTGATCTTTCCTTTGCCTTAACTCTTGTATTTCAATATAAAGATGCAAGACGGGGCCAGAATTTTTCAAAGATTTCAATGGTGCTTGGCTTAATATCATTTACAGTGGGTGGTATCTTTTGAATGTATGGAACAAAATAATGGAAAAACTTGAAAGTGGAAAAATCCACATGACGCTTATTGATCCCGAAACCTCCGGCCCGGATGGCAGTGGAAGAATTGCTGAGCAGGCCTGCGAGGCCGGTACAGATTTTATCCTTGTTGGAGGAAGTACCCATCTGACCGTGAGAGAGATGGATCAGGCTACCATGAGCATAAAGGGAAGATGCAGCGCACCTGTGATCATTTTCCCTGGATCTTCTAGCATGTTCACCAAATACGCCGACGCCATATTCTTTATGTCTCTTTTAAACTCGAGAAATCTTGAGTTTGTAGTTGGCCATCAGAAAAAAGCATCCACCATTGTGAAGGCAAGCGGAATAGAGAGCATACCCATGGGATACCTGATCTTTGAGCCCGGAATGACCGCAGGACGGGTTGGGGATGCAATGCTCATTGGAAAGAACGATTTTAAGGATGCCGTGGAATATGCCGTTGCTGCAGAACTCCTTGGAATGAAACTTGTTTACCTTGAGGCTGGAAGCGGTGCACCCACTCCTCTGTCCGCCGAAATGGTAAGGAAAGTAAAGGAATCCGTGGATATTCCTGTAATTGTGGGGGGTGGCATAAGAGATGAAAAGACAGCCTCAAAAATTGCAGAAGCAGGAGCAGATATAATTGTTACGGGAACTGTTGCAGAAAGAGCCGAAAACGTTTCAAAAACGCTTAAGCCTATAATTGATTCCATAAGGAATATTAAGAGTTAAATGTAAAATAATTTAATGTTAATGCAATATGGTGATTAGATGGTCAAGATTAGAATAGAGGTTGGATACCTTGAAAGTGTGGAAGATCCAGAATCTTCCACACTATTTCATAATCTGGGTATACTTGGTTATGATGATGTTGAAAACGTCAGGATTCTTAAAACGTATGAAATAGATTTTTCCGGTGATGAAAACTCCGCAAAGGAGATGGCAAAGGCAATTGCCGAGAATCTTCTCATTAATCCTTTCCTTAAACAAGGAGGAGATGATAAGGCTTCAGCATTACTTTCTTAGCCTTGGAAGGGACCCCACAGAAACTGAACTTCAAGCAATGGGGCAGGCATGGAGCGAGCACTGCTGCTACAAATCATCAAAACTCTATTTGAAAAAGTACCTTTCCGGATTGAAAACCGATTATACAGTGCTTGCGATGGAGGATGATGCAGGCGTTGTGAAGATCAGGGATGATATAGATTATGTTCTGAAAATGGAAAGCCACAATCACCCCAGTGCGGTTGAACCCTATGGAGGGGCAGCAACAGGAGTAGGTGGAATTCTGAGGGATGTTCTGTGCATGGGTGCACAGCCAATTGCAGTTATTGATTCACTTTATCTGGGCAATGGCAGGGGAAAAAAATTGCCAGGATCTTTAAACACAACCTTCATGGTTAATAATATTATAGGAGGAATAAGGGATTACGGAAACAGGGTGGGCATCCCCACAGTTGCAGGTTCCCTCTATTTTGGGGAAGAGTTTGAAGGTACGCCACTGGTGAATGCGGGCTGTATAGGAATTACAAGGGACAGATGGATAAGCAGAAGCAGGGTATCATCCACAAATGATATTCTTATACTTGCTGGTGGGAAGACTGGAAGGGATGGAATCCACGGAGTGAATTTTGCCTCAAGGAACCTTGATTCTGAGGATAAGGAGAATAAAAAAGCTGTCCAGCTTGGAAACCCCATAGTGAAGGAACCTTTAATCAAGGCTGTTCTGGAAGCAAACAGGCTTGGCCTCATTGCGGGAATGAAGGACCTTGGTGGAGGCGGACTGTCAAGTGCTGCTGGCGAAATGTGCCTTGCAGGTAATGCTGGAGGAGAGATTCACCTGGAAAATGTAATTCTTAAAGAGAAGAACATGGCTCCATGGGAGATCTGGGTGAGCGAAAGCCAGGAGAGGATGCTTCTGGCAGTGAAAGAGGAAAGGGTAAATGAAATAATGGCTATTATGGAAAGGTGGGGAATAGAGGCAAGTGTAATCGGAAGGAGCACGCCAGGGAGGAGAATGAAACTATATTATGAGGATTCGAAGGTAATGGATCTTCCTCTTACATTCCTCACATCAGGACCGGTTTATGCCAAGCCGTACAAAATAATTAAGAACAGGGAAAGAGAAAGCGTTCTTGTCAAAGATCCGGAAAATTTCAAAGATGACCTTCTGGGATTTCTTGCGGAATTTAACAACTCTTCAAAATTCAATGTTATAAGGCAGTATGATTTCACTGTGAGAGGGAATTCTGTCATTAAGCCTATTTCAGGAAGGCCAAATCTTGAAGGCCCCACAGATGGTGCGGTAATGAGGGTTGATGATGAACTCACAGAGGGGCTTGCCATAACCTCAGGATGCAAGGTTTCAGCCACGGAGATTGATTCCTACGAAGGAACTGTCTGGACAATGGCCAGGGCTTACAGGAATCTCATATCAATGGGCGCAGAGCCTCACAGTGTTGTGGATGCACTGAATTTTGGCAACCCGGATAATCCCATCATAATGGGCCAGTTCATTGAATCTGTGAGGGCAATAGGAGAATTCTGCAAATTTATGAAACTCCCCATTGTGGCCGGAAACGTGAGCCTTTACAATCAAACAGGAAATATGGATATTCCCCCTGTGCCCAACATTCTCATGACTGGTATAATAAGGGATTATGGAAAATCCATTACGCCAGATATCAAGAAAGAAGGGAGCATCCTTTATCTTGTTGGCTGGAGTTCATACGATCTAAGTGGAAGTATGTACTTGAAATACAGGAATGTAAGGCCGGGAAGCCTTGAAAGGATGAATGTGGATGACCTGAAGAGGCTTAAGGAGTTCATAATGAAAGCCATATCTGAGAATCTGATTCTTTCCGCACACGATATTGGAACTGGCGGTTTGATTATAAGTGCCCTTGAAATGTCTTTTGGTTCTGGAATCGGTATGGAAATGGATATTTCCAATGTCTCCCCTTCAAGGACTCTTAATAAGATGTATTCTGAATCGGGAAACAGGATAATAATTGAAGTGCCTGCGGGTGGAGAGGAAAGGATCGAAAAGATAGGCGAAACGGTCTTTCTGAGGAAAATTGGATTTACCGGAGGAGACAGGATATTGGTCATGGATGATGGCATTAACATAATAGATGAAAGGACAGATGATCTCAGAGATATATGGGAGAATGGGTTAAACAGACTCATTCCCTGAAAATAGGTATTATTTTTTAGCCATGGATTAATAGGGGTCAGATCAGGATGAAGGATTATTCAAAAATTACCAGATATGTGGAATCAAAGAACGTCACAGTTATATGCAATTACAGGCATAATTTTGATGCAGAAAGGAACTGTGGAAGCATTGTGGTTTATGAGGGAAAGGAAATTACTGAAGAATCCTTTGAGCTGTTTATGGAATATTTAGAATGTGGCCTTGATGAAGAAAAACTGAATGAAAGGCTGAACAAATTCATCGGTGAAATTGAAAGCGGAAAAATTGATGTTACCTTTTAAGTTTGAATTTTATCCTTACCTCATCATCATCTTTCAGATTTAACTTTTCTCTGAGAAACTCAGATGATATTATTTCCATTACATCTCTGTATATGGATCTGTAGGGAAATATGAGGGCGCAGTCTATGCCGTCGATCATGCATTTGAATGCCTTAACGGCCCCATAAGTTCTGTCGTCTGAGGAAAAGCCTTCGATCATTATGCCCTTTCTACCTCTTAACTGTCTCAAAACGCTTTCATATTCAGGTTCAATTTTGACGTTTAAAGTTCCGGGATAGGGCACAATGCCAAGCTTTTCCGTGAACTGTGTGACATAGGGCTTTTTGGACACATAATATCTCCCCTCGCCCAACCCGCTCTTCACCTTTCCAGCTATTTCAAGCTCTCTTTCTACTTCAAGCAGATCTGAAAGTTCGCCAAATATGTCATAAAGAAGGTCCATTCCCCTTTCTTCCAATTCAATATCTTGAGTCTTTCCATTGATTTTTCTTCTTATCAAACCTTCCTTTTCCATCCCTATGATTATTCTTGAGGCAGTTTGCTGGCTCACACCCCATACATTGCCAATTTGGGAGCTGCTCAACCTTATTTTTCCCTGTTCCTTCCTGATCTCTGCCAGTGCCTTGATATATGGGAAAAATTTCATCTCATTGTTTTCTTCTATCTGTACCATTTAAGATTCCTTCCATCACTTAAATTTAAGACCTTTCCGCCCTTTTCAACTACTTTTTTTGCAAGCATTCTGTCATTTGTTATTAAGACAAAGTCATTTTCCAGGCACATTTTCTCCAGACATTCATCTCCTGATCCATAAGATTCCATGAGTTCAAGAGAAGAAAAAATTTTAATCGCCATGGATGCTTCCCTTATTTTTGATGATAACTTTTCCAGCTCATTCCTGACACATTTCAACATTATTGTTCTATGAGAGCCAATAACTTTGGATATTTCCCATTCAAGGTCAATATGTTGCTTCACGCTATAGATGAGCGTGTTTGTGTCCGGTATTACCGTTCTACTTGACAACCTCTGCAATGGCTGTTCCTTCCCTGATCTTTTTTACCACGACCTGCACCGTCTGTCCTTTCTTAACGCCCGGCACGATGATCTTATAACCATAAAGTTTAGTTCTTCCTTCACCGGATTTTCCGATCTCTTCTATTGTTACTGTATATCTTTTTCCCTCTTCTATCTGATCCCGGTTGATCACGATTTCTCTTGACGAATTGATTGGATGCTGTGCTCCGCAGGCCTTGCAAACTATTACATTCACTCTGTTTTCCTTAATTATTTCAGTATCTGGAGAATTGCACTCATAACATCTCACATACACATTTAGATACTGTTCCAGCTTGGCAGAGAAATCCTCTTCGCTTACCTTACGGTTTATAATCAATCTTCTGCCGTCAATATTCACCCCTATACCGAACTCTTTCATGAAGAATTTGGCTACTTCCCTGGGATCCCTGTTTATCATTTCAACAATATCCAGAAAGTTCCTTACAATCGTTACCTTCCCTTCAAGCATTATTACGGGCTTTGGAATTTTTAGCCTCTCCTGGCTCACAGTGGATTTTGCCAGAATATCTGAAGTTCTTCCCAGTAATGCTTCATAATCATCAACAGTCATAGTACAGTATTGATTATTGGCATATTAAAGTGTTCTGAATTAATTTTACTTTACCCATATACCGGAGAGATTTGTTCTACCAGTAATATATTAAAAAATGGTGCATTATTTATGATCAGACTCTCATGCACGCCCTTAATGAAAGGTCAAAAAGTTTCTTTCTAACCTTCTCTCTGTCCATTAAATTCCTGGGATCCCATGAATCTGTGCTCAGATAATCATCTGCGTAAAGCATATAACCAATTTCAATCTCTCTGAACTGTGCAATGGCAAAAAGTGCGGAGGCTTCCATCTCCACAGCTTCGCATCCCTCTTTTCTTCTTGCCTCAACTTTTTTTGTCGTTTCCCTGTAAAAGGCGTCCGTTGTCCATGTCTTTATTTCCCTATATTTTTCACCTGAATCTCTGAGCGTATCTCTAATGGCCTGCAATGCCCTTTTACTGGGTTTTGCCTCTCTTCCCGGTGGCATATAATGGTATGATGTTCCCTCGTCCCTTATGGCACTTACGGGCACAAGTATCATTCCAGGCTCGAAATTATAATTTAAAGTTCCTGCAGACCCACATACCATAACCTTTCTTGCGCCAAGAGCAATTATTTCCTCAAGAAATGCTCCAGCAAGGGGTGCCCCCACACCTGCGTGAATTGCCATAACAGGATATTGCTTATTTTTAAATTCATAGATTGGATTTTTACCAATTTCAGAATGTAGATAACCGGTTATTTCCAATTCTCCCCTTTCAAGCATATCTTCCAGAACATCCCTGAAAAATGTAAGTACTGCTCTCTCCGGAAATTTGAATTTTGTTCCACTGCTTTGCAGATATTTTTTAGGATTTAAAAATGATTCAGTCTCAGGATCAAACTCCAAAATTGGTGGAATATTATTCTGCATAAACTATTTACCTTAAGGAATAAATTCTTATCATGTTTAAAATTTTATCCACTGTCAGGAAAACTTTAGAATAAATGAATTCTCGTGGAAGTAAAATTTAATTGATTTCTTAGAAAAGATCATCAATACTGCCCATCAAATCTTCATTTTCATGTCCACATGGTATGAAAGATGTGTAATCCCCATGCCTCCTTACAGTCATTATGGATTCTGAGTGCTTTCCCCTTACTGATTTGCACCTTATGAAATCCTTCACACTCACCGGACCATAAAATGTACCTTCAGAAAGGACAAAAAGATCCCAACCTTCAAAGTTTTTAAGTAATTTCATTTCGTGCGTTATGATAATTGTAAGTGAATTGCCCATACCAAGCATTTTTAAGGCAAGTGATTTCATACCGGGGTCAAGATTTTCAAAGGGCTCATCAGCAATCAAGTGTAATGATTCAAAGGAAAGAGAAAGGCTAAGAAAGACGAATTTTTTCTGCCCCTGGGACATTGAATTGAATGGATGGATTATCAGATCCCCTAATGATGCCATTTCCATGTATTTATTAAAAATGCTAGGGTTCAGGCTCGAATAGGATGAGAACAGTTTAACTGCTTCAGAGGGGGTTGATGCTGGGGCATACAATTCTTCAAGATTTGATGCACAGTCGACATGTTCTAGATTCTTGCCTTCATTAGAAATTTTAATCTGACCATCATATTTTACAACATCGCATATGGCCCTTGCAATGGAGGTTTTTCCTGCACCATTATGCCCAATTATTATGGTGTTATTTTGGAATCTTGCATTTAAAGGACCCAATTTTCTTTCATTCCCATATTTTATTATTACGTCTCTTAATTCGATCATTATTTAACATTCTTAAACAGTACTATAATTGTAAATATAATTCAATTTTTGAACCTTTGAACTGTAATTATATTCACATTACGATTATAGATTTGTGAAACTCATAATTTACATGATAAAAAAGATTTCATTTAACCGGAAAATATTGCTCTGGTCTACTTTTGTCTCCATACTATTTGCATATCTGGGTGTCATGGTACTTTCAAAAACTGGAGCGCCGAATAACCCTTTCATTGCCAGGCTCATGGTAGTTGCAAACTTTTCCCTGGTACTTGGCTTTTCCTCCAGTACTGCTGCAACGTCCATTGCCTCCATATTTGTAACACAGTCCCCATCCTTTGGATACATATTTAAACATACATTGGTCAAAAGATGGAACTACATACTTTCCTTTATAGCTGGATCCTTTCCCCTATTTCTTATAAATGCAGCCATTCTTCTAATTTTCGTGACTCTTTTGGTTAAAATGAGAGTTGGTTCCTTATCATTTCCAGCGTCACCCCTGTTTTCAATTCCCATGATTATGATCCTTTCCATTGCATATGGCGTTCTCTTTACCACCTTTGCCATAGTTATCTTTTCCATTTCCATAATCTGCAGCAACAGGAATGCGATTGTATATACCAGATATATACCATTGCTTGTGTTTGTTATTGTATACTTTCTTATTGTAAATGGGGTACATTATATTTCAGTTTATTTGCTTCCTTTCCTTTCGCTGGACTATATCATATATTTTGCATACACCGGTTCCATAATTTTCCCCATATCAGTGGTTATACCATTTAAAATCAATTTAGAACTGGCATCAAGCTCAATTCTATCAGGGATATTGCTCCTCATATCAATCATTTACATTTTATCTGATCGCATTTACGAAAGAAACCACAGAGAATAAATGATTCAGTTCAGGAATTCATATAAATTTAATATTCCCACCATGGCGGGTAAGGGAGTGATTGGCCATTAAATATTGAAATAATATATGGTGAATTAAAAATGGAAAACGAAATAAATGAAAGCAACCTCATATGGAAAAAGGTAATCCACCACTTTGTCAGAAATGTTATTTCCTTTATTTACCTCCTTTTTTCAACATATGTGCCTGTCCTTTTAGTTGTTGGTTTTACAGTCAACTCAATTTTTATAAACCACCACGAAAATGAAAAGGCCAGGATTATACTGGGTAACTATTCCATTTTCATTTTTCTAATTTACATTTTAATCATTCTTGCATATAGAAAAAGGATCAATCCAATTACTGAAAAAACTGTAAAAGTTGGCAGAATAATGGGTTTAGAAGGCCTTGACATGAAAAGAATTGGAAACGGCCGGGCACATGTTTTATTTCTGCTTATATTTGCAAGCATTTTGGTTTCTTTCACTCTAAATTTGTATGGATATTCTTCATACTCATGGATTCCCAATCTGGCAATTTTCAGTTCGGTGATTCTATGGTTTATATTATGGATCAGATTCCTACATAAATTAACAGGTGACAGGGACGTTAATATCTTTGATATACTTGCCATCATAGGATTTCTTTTTGGATTTCTGGGAGGTGTTTATGTTAATGAATACCTCTTTTTATTGTTTGCCCTCACATGGCTGATTGCAGGGATCATGGTTCGCCTGAAATATGAAGGGACTGTGATTTCATGACCCATAAGGAAGATTTTCAAGAAATTACCGGGGATGAACTGTACTCCAACGGAGTGAGAACAGGAATATTGATTGCGCTTTACACACTCAAAAAAATTACATTTACCAATCTCCTAAAATCCACAGGTATTCCAAAATCCTCTCTTCATATGCATTTAAAATGGCTTAGCGACAATGGATATATAATTATTAAAAAGGAATTGACGATCAAAAGGCCAATGACCTTCGTAAGGATCACTCCATCAGGGATGGAAAAGATAGAAAAATACCTGAATATACTTGAAAATATTAAAAAAATAAATAAAAATTGAAAACTGCGAAAAATCTTATGAAAACTAAAAACCTTCAACTATCCTGTCACAAAATGATTTATTGGATGTTGAAATATCCTGATATGGAATTGGCTCTTCCTTATAGATATGGCCTTTATGGCCTGATAATTGGTGCAATATTCGCTATTGCATCCTCATTCCTGAGCGTTGGAAATAATCTTAAGGTGATGTTCATTATGGCTCTGGTTGAACTTGGTTTCGTAATCGGTCTTTTATATGGTGGGAAAAAGGCAGATGCCGGAGAACCAAATAAGAAATGACTGATGGGATGAGTTTTAGAAGTTTTCCCTTGTTCATAAATTTTTAAGATTTTAAATAAAAAATTTGATCTTCCTATGCGATTATGTCTCTGAAGGAGAAATGGTCCCTTTCTGCATCAATTATTTTTATGTTGCCTATTTTCTCCCTTCCCTCCTTAATTTCCCTGCCATCATATTCCATATTTATCCATTCATTTTTAAGGAAAATCCTGCCCTTAAACTTGCCAAAGAAAACAAGGGCATTTTCAGTTATGAGTACTTCATTTTCTTTCAAATATATGGGAATATCTCCTCCTGAATCAATTACATCGTCTCCGAAATTTACAGTTCCAGTCTGGAGATTGTACCATCTTCCTCCCGGGAGAAAGACCTGCCTTGTATTCTGGTTTCTATGAACGATGGGCGCAACCATAATCTCCTTACCTACCATATACTGGTCATTGACCTGGAACATCCCTTCATTTTCAGGATAGTTGAATGCCATTGGCCTTATGATTGGTGAGAAGTTCTCCTCTGCCTCCCTTGCCTTCCATAGAAGATGGGGAACAATACTGTGCCTCAGGGCAAGTATTTCCCTGAACCTCCTGATATAATATTTGTGATAAAGGAAAAGTTCCTGATCATTTTCAGTTTTGGATTTATGGTTCCTGTATACAGGGAAGAAAAGGGCCATCTGGTAAAATCTCAGAAGAAGTTCAGGATCGGTGTAATCAAGAAAACCTCCAAGATCGCATCCCACATAGGGTATGCCCGATATGCTAAGAGATGTTAAAAGGGGTATCTGGAGTGCCATACTTTCAAAGTTCCCATTTCCATCTCCGGACCATATGGCTGCGTATTTCTGGATTCCTGCAAATCCTGACCTTGATAGTATAAACTTATCGTCATCCAGAGCACTTCTTGTTGCCTTTGCTTCAAGCATTGCATAGTAGTTGTGCACATCACCATGCCGAATTTTTCTTTCACCAAGGGAATGGCTGGCATCCTCATCTATTGTCCTGCTTTCACTCCGCACAGACGGCTCATTCATATCAAGCCAGATCCCGTCAATGCCTT
>JAGDXN010000075.1:12869-19827 GCA_023256455.1 Cuniculiplasma sp. | reverse complement strand
GTCGATACCTTTTTCCATAAATTCCCTGACCTCTTTTGTCCAGAATTCCTGTGCGCTGCCATTGAGGAAATCAGGGAAGACACACTTTCCAGGCCATACATCTGCAGTAAATATCTCTCCCTTTGATGTCTCCACATAGTTTCCCAGACCTCTTTTAAAGATCCCGGTTTTCTGATCTGCCTTCAATCCCGGATCAATTATGGGAATCACCCTGATTCCCTTGGAATGGCATTTGTCTGTGAAAGCCTTCATATCCGGAAAACGTTCACTGTTTACTGTGAATGGCTTGTATTCATCCATGTAATCAATGTCCAGATATACGGATCCAACAGAATGGGTTCCAAATATCTCCCTGTACTTTTCAATAATTTCCAGTATCCTGCTATCCGGATAGTATGAGTACCTGCATATCTGGTGTTCAAGAACCCATGAATGCAACCGGAAAGGTTTTCCCGTTAGCTTCATGAATTCTGACAGGACATTTTCTGGAGTATCTTCATGAAAAATGTGGAAATCAAAATCCTTTGAGGGCACACTGATTATGATCTGATCATAAACTGACTGCCCAAAGTCCATCTTTATTCTTCCACCATAGTTAACAAAATATCCTTTTGCCTTTCCCTTATGGATAACCATGAAAAAGGGTACTGAAACATACAGGGGATCAGATTTCAGATTGTATGCGTAACTGTCAAAGTTCCAAAATTCTACCCTAGTCCTTCTCCTCTCCACAGGAAGGGCTTTTTCCCCGAGACCAATGATATGATCCATGAGTCCCAGCGGAATGCTTATGATGGTATCCTGCCCATCCTCTTTTATATGAATATTTTGTTCCATAGATTCAATGGAAATCTTTTGCTTTCCCTCAAAATTATATAGATCAGGCAGTGGTGGTGAATTGAATCTTATTCTTACATTTCTGTTTTTATCAATCTCAATTTCCGAAGACATATTTTAGTAATACTCAGGTTATTAAAACATTTTTTTAATTTTTCACTACCCTGGGTAGTCAATATTTATAAAAGATTAGAAACCGGGAACGGTTCCTATTTTCAATTTTTCTCCGGAATAGTCCACATAAACATTCTTCAGTTTGAGATATTCCTCTATTCCGTACTTGCTCCCTTCTCCTGCCTGTCCCGTCATTCTAAATCCTGTGTGATATCCCTGTGATGCTTCTGGTCCCGGCATATTTACATAGACCTCACCAAATCTTATCCTTTCCGATGCCTCATAGACAAGATTCATATCTGACGTGAAGAGATAGGATGCAAGACCATACTTTGAATCATTGGCAAGTTTGAACATCTCTTCCTTGTCTTTTACTTCATGGACTCCCACAACAGGGCCAAATATCTCTTCCTGGAACAGGGGAGAGTTCTGGGGTATATTATCAATGATTGTGGGCTCAAAGAAGAATCCGTTCTTCAACTTTCCCGGAAGATCAGGCGTTTTTCCTCCAGCCACGATCTGAAGTTTCTCCTCCCTCGCCTTCTCCATGAAAGCGTTCATGTTCTCAACTGCAGATTTATTTATAAGTGGGCCCATCACCGAATCCTGAGGATCTCCAACCTTGACCTCCCTGGTCATCTTCAGGAATATATCCATGAACTTTTTCTTAACTTCAGAGTGAACATATACTCTCTCTGCCGCTATGCATGATTGGCCGGCATTCCAGAATTTTGCCCATATGAGAGCCCTTGCTGCATTTTCCAGGTCTGCATCCTTCCACACAATAAATGGTGCCTTTCCTCCAAGCTCAAGTATGGTCTTTGCCATATTTGCAGACGTATTCTTTATTATTCTCTGACCAGTTTCCGTTGAACCGGTCATGGTTATGAGCCCGACCTTCCTGTGAGCAACAATATAATCTCCAATTTCTGATCCCTTGCCAGTAATTAAATTCAGCACGCCTTTTGGGATACCTGCTTCCACAAACTTCCTGACAATCCACTCTGCCGTAAGTGGTGTATCACTGCTCGGTTTAAGTACAACAGAATTTCCTGTAAGGAGGGCAGGTGCAAGTTTTCTTGCAACCATTCCTGCAGGGAAATTCCATGGAGTCAGAGCAACTACAACTCCGTGGGGAACCTTATACTGGAATATTTTCCTCTTTGAGGTTGTTCCCTCAACGATATCCCCTGTTATTTTCCTTGCGAACTCTGAATAGTAATATATCTGATCAAGGACACCATCAACTTCCTCGGCTGCCTGAACCTTTACCTTACCGCATTCTTTAATAAGTATTTCTTCCAGTTCACTCCTTGCCGCTTTTATTCTGTCTCCTGCCTCCCTGATTATCTTTCCTCTTGCCACAGAGCCCATGTTATACCATGCTTCATATGATGACTCTGCTGCATCTATTGCCCTGTCAACATCCTCCTTTGTTGAAGCAGGGAATTTATCCAATAACTCTCCTGTTGAAGGGTTTAATTTATCCAGAGTCTTGCCATTACTAGAATCTACCCATTGGCCATCAATATAGTTTTTCATAATTGTGTATGTACAACAAAGGATTTATGCATTTTCATTTTTTAAGAGAATATCCTTGATTTGTTCAAAAAATTCTTATCTTTCCATTTCTGTACAAATTAATTGCGCCCAGAAGATCATCAAGATGCTTTATACTGCTGAATTTTGGAATGGGATAGGCACCAATGGCGATAGTGTATATGAGGCTGTATTCTGACACAGACATGCCTGATTTTTGAATTTTACTTGCAATTCTTTTATTTTCCGGCATTCTGTTCCTGTTAAGAGGGGAATATGCCACCGGCAATATATGGGATGAGGTGCAGAATTCCCTGATTTCGTTGAATGCTCTTTGATTTGAAATGTTTACCTCAATCTGATCGGAGAATATTTTTCCGCCAGATAACTCCTGTGCCTTCATGAGGAGTTCCAGATTGAAATTGCTAACACCAATATATCTGGTATATTTCTCCTCCATTAAATGGAGCATTTGCCCTATTAGCTCCTTCAGGTCATATTTTTCATCGGGCCAGTGAAGCAAATAAAGATCAACATAATCTGTATTGAGCCTTTCAAGGGATCCTTCCAGAGCTCCCCTCAAATCTCCATAGGATGAGGGCCATGCTTTTGTTATGAGGAATATGTCTTCCCTGTGGAAATCTCCAATGGCCTTTCCTACGATCTCTTCTGTATGACCGCCCCCATACATTTCGGCGGTATCTATTACATTAATGCCCTTTCTCAGGGATTCCCTTATAATGTTTTCATAAAGTTCATCTTTGGAATAATCGGGCTCTGAACCGCCACCCATTCTCCATGTGCCAAGGCCGAAGGGTGAGAAGTCTCTTGCTTCAATCATAGGCTATACCTAAAAGAGTGGCAATCTCCTTTCCCGCGTCACCGGCGAGACCCAGCCGTTCCTTAATATTCACGGCCCCTTCCTTTCCATCGCCCGGTTTGTTTATTATCCCCTTTAAAAGATCTTTCTTCATATCGAAGACCTTCAGGGCAAAGGGCTTGAAATTGCCTGAATCAAGAACTTCATTTCCATTATCGACCAGATGGATGAGCTTCATTTTATTTGCTTCAACTTCCATTATACTTCCATAAATCCTGTCAAGAGGATCCTGAATCCTTTCCATTTCAACGGTGCTGCTCAATGCTGAATTCCCCGTAATATCAACGGTTTTATTGTCTATGGAATATTCTATGGAAAGAAAGGCGCTGTCATTTCCTCTGGACATTACAAATGTTACCTTTCCATCGCTGTCTGGATCTGAAAAGACAACGAATAGATTTCCCTTGCTTATGCTTGCGGATGAAAGATAATAACGGTCTATCTTTTCATAATCTATCTGGGTTTCCTTTCCAACCCAGTTGCTTCCGCTACTCACAGGGATTTTAACACCCTTTTCCAGGGTACCAAACTTAATGGGTTCCTTAAATATCTCCAGAGTCCTCGTATTAAGAGAAAATTCATATTCAATTCCGCCTTCCGCAATGTATTTCACCGTAGAATCATATACGCCCTCAACCAATTTCAGGTTAATTGACATATCCAGAACCTTTAAGGAATCCGAGGATAGGAATGCCTGGATATTCTTTGTAGAATTCATCCTTGCTGAGGACATGCCTGTTTCGAGCTCATCCATTTTAACTTTAAACTCGTCAGAAACCTTTTTCTTCAACTTATCCAAACTTGCCCTTACAAAATCGTTGATTTCCTTCTCTGTTTCATTGAAACCTTTGTAATTTTTTGCGGATTTAAAATCATCTATTACCTTTGAAATATTTATCATGAGTTTGTCTATATCTGCAAGTTCCAGAGGAAGCGCTGCTTTCAGATTATCAAGGCTTGCCTTCAGACTTTCATATTCGTTCTGGCTTATTACTGAATCAAGTAGATATTGAAAATACGTTCTTACAATTTTGGTATCATCTATTTTTCCAGATGCTTCTATTCTAATCCCCAATTGGGATATGTCAGAATGTTTTTTTAATCTTACTTAAATAGGCTTAATAAATATTTAGTCTATAATTATAGTCATACATATACAATTCATAAAAGAGAATTAAACAGTCAAAAATAACAGTTTTAACAAAATTTAAATCCTTATACACATAGAAGATAGTATGGCAGATGAGAAGGCAGAGGATTCTCTCGATCCACTTATCGACAATTTTGAAATTAATGTAAAGGCGCTGATGCTTCTTTCCGATAAGGAAGATTCCATATCCCGTGCAGATATAATAAGAAGGATTGAAAACAGTTCCAGCGAGGAGGTCAGGGAATTCATAGAAATAATAAGAACTGCAAGAAAAGGTACAGACCTTGAAATAATTATTTCCACTGTCGGCCAGTTCATACTTTCGGCATTTCTATTCATTCTCGGTATTATTCTTGTAATCCCTACATTTTCCTCTGGGTCAAACAGCGATGTTTTCTTTGGATATTATACGGGTGTTCTGAAGTTTGCCCAGGTAAAATCGGGCTTTTTCCAGATGGCACTGTTCATAAATTTCCTCCTTGCTCTTCTCCTACTTTTTGCTGGATTTTATTCCCTGAGAACTGCAAGGATGAATATAAGATATCTTTTCAGGTGAAAAGTTGGATAGAAAGTCAATCAGAAAGATATATTTATCAAGAATCATAATAACTTCATCCTCTCTCATAATTCTTGCATTCATTCTGGCCTTTGGAATAGTTAATTTCAGTTATCTTTTCGATTTTCAATCAATTACTGCAAGAAAGGCAGTGTTCATAATTTCCTTTATAACAGCACTCATACTGTCCATATATCTCACCCTTTCCTTCCCCCTATCCCTGAGGGTAAGGTTTTCAAGACCAAGAATTACTGGAAAACCCCGCCCGGTTTATGGATTTTTCATAATCCTTTCCATCGGAATAGGTTCAACCCTGGGTTCTCCCCTTTTCATACTTATTCCAGAAAATGCGCTCCAATATGGGATTGTGTCCACCATATCCCTCCTTGTAGCGGCTGCAACTTCTCTGATTATGGCAAGGGTCTACAATGACATTTACATATTCCATAAGAAAAACGGGAAGGATATTGTGGGTGGTCCTGCCTTTGTAAGGGAGGCCTATGGAGTTTCTTCGGTAAGATATTTTATCAGCAGAACATCAATGTGGGTTGCCAATTCCGCCCTGGCAGCCTATTGTGTTATAATTTTCTTTGATCTTTTATTGATTGTTTTACCTTCCAGCCACATAGTCTCAGGAACATTTTCAACTGTCCTGATTTATGTCATTCTTGGCCTTTTCATTGCGTGGTTCATAATAAATGCGTTCTTTGAGGAAAAATACATAGTTCTGATTGGAAAGGTCCAGCTTGTCATGATGCTTGTAATGGCATTGATTCTTATTGTTGAAGAGGCTCTTGTTTTCCATTCCGCACCCCTTTCAACCGACCTATTCTTTACCTTTAAGGGGAATATACTTGAAGACACATTGATCAATACGGGATACCTTTTCATTCTGTTCTTTGGCTTCCAGGAGATTATGGCCTTCCAGAGAAGTGTGGAAAACAAGGTAGAATATTATATACCTGTGATTAAGAAGAAATGGAAGATTGAAAAGGATTCCATAATAAGATGGACTATGATTATAACAGTGATTGTGTCCTCTTCCATAAACATCATCTATTCCATTGCAGTTATGATGACACAGCACAGGGGTGAAGGCATAGAAACTGCATCCATTCCAGCCTTCAGGATTGCAAGGTATGCAGGGGGACAGTATGCCTACGTGTTTATGATTATTGCCTTCATTATTGCCACGCTTACAACCTTTGTACCTGCATTCCTGGCGGCCTCCAGGCATCTGAAGTCTCTTGGTGAGGATAGAATATTTCCAGTTTCAATTACAAGATATTCATGGATATTTACCCTTATTTTCATCATAATACTCGTGGAAACTGGAGAAAATTTCCTTTTGAGCATTACGGACTTCATGGTTCTCATAAGTCTTGCCTTCATTAACCTTTCAGCACTGAGATACAGGAAGGAACTTGGAAAGATAAACGGTGCATTGAGACCCATAGTTGTTGGGGCTCTTACCTTTACCTTTGGGGCCTTTAACTATTTCATAGATCCTGATGTCGTACTGTTTTCTATTCTTGTGATTGCTACTTCCTATCTCATACATAACATAATAAATATGGAGGCTGCAGCAAAGAAACTCTATTCCTCAACCATTCTCTTAATGGTATTCTTAACATCCATATTCATAGGAATAAATTATTCGGGGCTAAAAACTATGAATCTCTATTTCCTCAGTATTTCTCCTCGTCTACAGGAATTCCTTTTCCTGACAGTTCTAATTATCCTCTCCGGAATAGCCCTTTTAGAATTTGTTTTGGAATTGATTCTTACCAGGGGAGGATATGATGAGGCTATAAAATCACTGATCTGAGTTGCATTGTTGTGGAATATGGATCTTCTGAGGAATAGAGAAGGGAACTGACTG
>JAGDXN010000075.1:7232-12859 GCA_023256455.1 Cuniculiplasma sp. | reverse complement strand
AGTTGATTCCACCTATGGCATAAATTGGGATATTGACCTCTTTCCTTACAACTCTTATAATTTCGGGTGCACATAAGCTATAATCCTTCTTGGTTTTTGTTGGATACATTGATCCAAAGGCAATATAGTTCGCCCCCTTTCTCTCCAGATCTGAGGCAAGTTTAGGATCACAGTAAGATGATGCGCCAATCAAAATATCAGGGTATTTTTCCCTTACAATTGATACGTCCATATCATCCTTTCCCACATGGACTCCGTCTGACTGAATTGTATCATATAAATGAACACGATCATCAATGTAGAAAATCGTTCCATGGTCCCTGCACATTTCTCTGAGTTTTTTTGCATTTTCTATGAATTTATCATCCGGGGATGTTTTATCCCTGTATTGCAAAATTTCAATTCCGGCCATAAGTATGCGTTCCGTTTTTTCGAAGAACGCCTGGCCTCCATAATCAGGTGTTATCCCATATATGATCATTTTCTCACTGCCTCCCAGTATGGATCCCCTGTTACATTTTTCCTGATTGTTCCGTCAACATAAACATCTCCACCCTTTTTCTTTCCCAAAGAACCCATTCTTATGGCGTTTATTCCCTGAGAATTCATAAAACTTTGAAAACTGGCACTTTCATCCTTCTTAACACCAATGATAAAGCATCCCTCACTGGTAGTTCGGAGAGGATCAATATTGTGCATATTCAGATATCTATTTACATCTTCATTCATATTCAATTTTTCAGAATCCAGTTCCAGATCGGCAGAACATACATCTGCAATTTCATAAAGGGCATTGATTAATCCACCCTCCGTTACATCATGGATTGCAAAAATTCCTCCTTTCTCTTCGTTGAAATTCAACACTTTCAGGATTTTTTCTGAAGCGATAAGTTCGTTCTTCATCCCCAATATTTTATTTCTCAAAATGTCCTTATCACCATCTTTTTCGTAAGATGCAATAATCACTGCCGCCTGAATTCCAGGAATGCCCATTATATAAAGATCATCCCCTGACTGGGCTTTTGAAGGGTCTGGAGGAATGGACCTTTGTAACCCGCCCATTGTCACAGAACCAATTAAAGGGAGCCTGGCTGAAGGATATCTTCCCGTATGGCCCGTAACAATATCTATATTCCATCTATCCGATTCTGCTGTAAAGGAACTCCAGTACCTTTCCAGATCATCATCCGAAAAGCTTTCTGGAATTACAAGTGTAGCTGTTAAAAATTCAGGTAAGTTGCCAGATGCCATGAAATCTGCAAGAATAATATGGAAACCAAACTTAGAGGCAAATTCCATCCCAAGAGGTAAATGACAGGATAGGGGGTCAGTTGTCAGTATTATTTTGTTTGAATCTGAACCATATATCCCATAGTCAACCCCTGCCCTTGGGCCAAGAGCAGTTCTTTTATTATGAATTTTACCTATAATTTTTTTATCAAGCTCGTCAGAACTTAATTTTCCAATTCTATGAAATGTCCTTTCTGCCAGTTTCAACACCTCCGAAATACCAGGCTATGGCCCCCAATGCTCCTGTGATTTCTACAACACTTATAATGATAAGGTATATTGTGAGGGATGGATGGAGCACAAATACCACATAGTAAAGGAAAATTAGAATTGTATAAGAAAAACTCCTGACATAGGCAATATGCCTTGACCGATATTCTGTAAAAGTAAGTTCCGTCTGAAGCAGATCTCTACTTGCCCAACCTATTTCAGACATAAAACTCCTGGCTGTGAGAATGACAATTATGATGCTCAGGGATATGAGAGAATAGAATGATAAAATTGCCGCAGATACCACAAGAATGGCCATTGATGGAAAGGATAGGAGAGGGATTATTTTATGAGGAAGCCTCTTTGAAAATACTCCAAGAATGATCCCACTAACTGTACCTGCAAGGGTTGTTACCATGCTCACATAGTATGGCTCATTTGAATATATGTAACCAAAGTAAATATTTACCAGAAAAAATCCTGTAATTATGACTGTACCTGTGGAAAGTTGCTCAAAGTATGACAGGATTTTGAAATGCTTCCCACTGTAATTCCATACCTCTTTGGCCTTCTCTTCAAAATCAAAATTTTTGTTTCCATTCTTTCTTGACTCTATCCATTTTCCACTTTCCTGAAACCTGAGGCGTGTCAGGAGAATCAAAATTAAGATTATGAGAGAGGACAGACCAAGAAAATACCTTATCTGAACAGTATGATCTGAAAGGAAATAAACGGAAAATGCAGTGAAAAATACTCCTGCATTGGCCATGTTTGTGATCCATATGATTAATCTTGATCTTAATGGATTCCGGAAGAGTTCAAATATATATGATAACAAAACAGTTTCTTCCCCACCCAGTGTAAAATTGGCTAAAAATATGGAAAGACTCATTTCTACATAATTCTGGGAAATGGATGCAAACATTATGCCTGTGGATGATAGGACAGAGGAGAAAATAAAGGGAACCTTTCTTCCGTATATATCGGAAATATGGCCGAAAAAAAGGTTTCCTGTTAGAAGGGATGCATCTGCCATAATAGGATAAAGAAAATTATATCCGGTGGGAAGGGGTTCAAGATCATATACAGAAACAGAAAGATAAAGAACCATACCCCACAGGAACATGGACAGACTACCTGACATTATGAATAGAATATTTTTGCCCTTTAGATCTCTGTCTCGATTTCCATTAATTTTTATTTCCCTATCCATGATTTCCCTCCGCCGGCATTATCCGGATCAGGTTCACAGGGTCGATCCTTAAGATCCTCTCAGCCTTTCGGCTCCCCCTTACAACCTGTGAGTTATGGCCTGTACTTAAACATAATGTGAATTCAGGAAGGCACAAACGTGTAGAAGAATGCGGCAGGAAGAGGAGGAATAAAAATCACACTCATTATGAACGATATTTCAACGATCATTGGGAGCCATATGGATTTTGAAACGGAATAAAGAGTAATATAAATTATTCCAACGCCTACAGAATCAAGAATAAAGAACCAGAAATAGATTCCCGGGAAACCTCTCACATCGTTAATCAGAATAACAAAGTAATAGAGCCCATAGAAAAAGACCGCAAGAAGGGCAGCGGAACCTTTTTTTAGTATTGTCGAACCAATTTCCACACCTATAACAGAAAAATTGAACTGCTCCACAAAGGCAGGAAAATATATTATTTCTATCAAATAGAGAAGCTCCTCATGTGTGATATTAACCTGTGTGACAAATATTGCATAGGCCCAGAAAACTATTCCAAAGAAAAAAACGGATATCCATAGAATGGAGGAAAGAGATTTCAACACACTCTTTCCACCTTGAATTAAAAAGCCGAAACTGAGCAATTCTATGAGTGGTATTGCCTGAATCGTGTAATACGCATAAACACCCTCATCTGGAAATCTGTAAAAGATATAATTTGTAAGGATAATCGAAAACTGAAAAAATATATATAAAAGAAATCTGCCCCTGTTAGAAAGATTCAGATGATTCATTTTTGACCTTCAGGAAATGGCGGAGAGAACAATAATTATTAATGCAATGCTAAGAAATGTATTGGATGCTGAGAATAGCTTTCTATACTGCTTCTCTCCACCTTTCTTGACGTAATAAACCACAGATGGAATCATTAGAATCAATGCCAAAGGTATGGATAGTACTCTAAACAGGATGCCGCTTTCAATCAGAGGATAAAACACAGGTATGGCCATGAAAATGAGAAGTATGGTGGAATTTATGAGAATCCAGAACCGGGTTGACTCAATTCCCCTTGTTGCAGGCAACATGGGAATGTTTGCAGCCTTATAATCATCGGTATATTTGATTGCAAGAGACCAAAAATGGGTTGGCGTCCATAGAAATACTATGGCTGCGACGAATATGGAACTGATTGTTGGAATACCATTTATCACGGATCCGCCTGCAAGGGCCGGAAAACTCCCTGCTATACCGCCTATGACAATGTTGAGATCTGTTCTCCTCTTAAGATATATGGTATAGAGGATAGCATAACTCACAAAACCTAGCATTATGAAAATTAATGTATATATGTTGAGGAACAGAATTGCTACCGAGGAGGATAAAATCAGGAATAGAATCATTAATGCAGTCAGACTGCCCCTTTCCTTAGAAACAAAGGTCCTCCTTTTGGAAACTCTTTGCATCTTGGAATCAATATCTACATCATAAAGATTGTTGAATATCCCGGCTGCCATGGAAGCAAGAGTTCCTGAGAATATGAGTGGAACTAAAAGAATAATATGGGACAATGGATTAGATATGGTAAAGAATCCAGCTATGGCCACAAGATCTATCAAAAATGTAATTTCGAGCTTAAATGCATTGTTTAAAAAAGAGAATTTTGATTCATTTTGCAATCAGAACACCGTTGTGGTCATTACTTGATTATTTATATTGGCTTTTGCCATTTCAATTATGGACTGAAATGGCATCAGATAATTGAGTTTGTTAAATTCATTGTTGTGGTGTACGGAATTTGAGAGGCAGGCAGAACTGTTTGCTGTGCTGTTCGATGCTGTGCTGTTTACAACTATCTGACCTACCATTGTGGTTGGATGTACTGTGCACCAGTATGTATACACGCCAGTTTTAAAGAACTCATAGTGTGCGTGGGCTTTATGGCCTATAACCTGTGTGAGCTGACCCGTTGTCACAAGAGTCAATGTGGCGCTGTTCTCCTTTGGTCCCTTGTTTATTGTAAGCGTGTGAGGAAGCCCATCCTCTTCGATTACTGTGAAGTTTACCATGTAATCAAGAGGAATATAGATAGTTGGGTTTACCGGTCCATGATTTGTGTCCCAACCGGCTGCATCAGCCCATAATGTAATGTTAACGTAACCCTTAATCGGAAGGTTGGACGGATCTGTCAATCCTCCTGCCGTCTGAGTAGGTGCTGAAAGCACAAATGTCAATGAGAGAGCAATTAGCAAAATTATAATTATTCCATAAGTCGCTCCCCTTATGGATTTCTTTTCTTTTTCAACCATTTTATTCACCTCCTACTGCACCTGGTGATGGGAGCTTGTATACATCCTCGAGAACATTGGATGGGGATGTGCTTGGCTCCTCAAGCAGGGACTTTATCAAATTAGCCAGGAAGAATAACTGGCCTATTCCTATGATGACTCCCCCTGCTATGGCAATATCCTGGTATACCTGGAATCTTGCAAAGTACCCTGAAACGTACCTTGGCATTCCGAGGAAACCTCCAACTGTCCAGCCTATGGACATGACAAATGAGCCAATGGCAGTAAGTGTAAAGTGCCAGTTTGCAAGCCTCTGATCATACTTCCTTCCACTTGTCAATGAAGGCCATATCATGTATATGGCAGCAAATGCAATTCCTGTGGTTATACCCATGAATATGAAATGAAAGTGACCAGTTACCCAGTAGGTTCCATGGACTTCCTCATTAATCACAAGCATTGATTGCATTACGCCAGTTATACCTCCAATTATGAAATCAAATATTCCATTGATTACAAAGAGCATTGGAACGGTAAGACGGATTTTTTCTGCACTCCACATTGTTGCTATATAATTGAATACGGTAATTGCGGATGGAACTGTTACAGCAAAGGATGCTGTTGTAAAGAACAATCCCCAGGCA
>JAGDXN010000075.1:0-7222 GCA_023256455.1 Cuniculiplasma sp. | reverse complement strand
AGCTCTGACAGTGGCATGAGAAGCCCCAATGCAAAGACGCCTGAGCTGTAACTGAAAACTTTCTTCCCAGTAAATTTGGGGATTATTTCGTAAATGAGACCAAACTGGGGCAGGATGGCGATGTATACGATCGGATGTCCCCAAACCCAGAATAGTTCAGCGAAAGATATGGGTGAGCTTCCGTTCACTCCCGTAAAGAATATGGGATTAAAGAAGTCATAGAACAGCATTACAAGAGCTGCCATCATAAATGGTGCAGACGCCAGGAACATGATCAGTGTAAAGAGAACCCCCCATGCAAAGAGAGGCATCTTTGTCATTGGAACATCCTGTCCTCTGTCAAAGATTATCATCCTTATTACAGTAATGGATGCTATGGCTATCCCAATGAATATCATTTCCATCCCTATTACTGCAAGCCAGTTCATTGCGCCTGCCCCATAGGGATTTAACTGAAGTGCAAGAGGAGGGTAATAATACCATCTTGTAGAAGTCCTGGAGAGAAGTATAAATACTCCACCAAGCAAATATATCCAGTATGCCCATGAGGATATGTTCCCGTACTTGTCATTCTTAACCTTAAGGAAAGTTGGAAGAAGATAATAGGCAAGACCAAAGGCGCTTCCCACTGCCCACATATATATCATCAGAATTGAATGTTCAGTTGTCAATATATCATAAAGAACCTCCCTGTGAGCAAAGAGTGTTGGCGTTGGTTCTATCAGACTCACTCTCATTATTACTCCAAATGTACCTGCAATGAAGAAGAATACCAAACTGGTCATCAGATACCTGAGACCTATGCTTTTAGAGTCTGTGAGAACAAAAGCGCTTGTGGATAGGGCACCAGTACTTTTCCTCTTTTCCCTGAAATATGAACTGGAATCATAATAGTTGTTTTCATCTGCTACATTATCCATCTCCGTTTTTACTGTCAGATATTTGTAATACATGAAGAAAAGGATTACAAAAACAAATGACAGTATAATAGAAACTTCAAGCAATAACATAGTTGCCGACATCAGGCCACCACCGTCAAATATCCCCTCATTTCATAGTGAAGGTAACCACAATACTCAACACACTCTATTATGAACGTTCCCGTATGTATTGGAGTGAAGGTTATGGTATTATTTTGTCCCGGGACAGCATATGCCTGAACATCAAATTGAGGAATATACAGATCATGTATCACAGCGAACTGATGGGATCCCTTAATTGAAGATACGACGAACGTGTACGTATGGTTTACCACCAGTGTAACTCCATCGGTTGTTGTGTGTTTACCCGTACTGTTATATGTTGTAAAGATCCATGCCCATTGCTCTCCCTGAACATACACCACCGTTGTGTTCTTTGGAATGGGTGTGCTTGCCGTTTCTTTTGTAGCTACTGTAAAGTTTGGAGATTCGGTCGTGTAAATATTTATCCCGGCCGCAACAACAAGAACAATCAGTACACCTATTATCCACAAAGCTTCCACTTTAATCTTAGAATTCATCTGAAATCCTCCCATTCGTGACTCCTGTCTCCCTTTGTAAATACGGGATAGAAGAGCAAAAGTATTGTAAATATTCCACTTGCTATACCAGCTGCAAACACTGGAGAGCCGTAAGTAGCTTCCAGCTGGCCCTGGGTTGTAGCCTCATAAGCCCTCAGGAATATGGTAAGTAAAATATCGCTTACAATCCCAGCTATGACAGCCGCAATAAAGAAGCTGGATATCACCATAACTTTATGGTCCATAATGGGATATTGGGAAATTTTATTAATAGTTTATTGGTATTAATTCAAATCCAAATAGGTCGGAACTCCTATGAAAGTAAAATAAAACAACATATTCTATTATATAGCATGATTATTTTATTTTTTAACATAGAAAAAAATAAACTGGGATTAAAACTCCTCCAGTATTTTTACCTTCAGTAAATTTTCAATCTTTTTCGCAGTTTTGATGTCTGGCTTAATACTTCCTCTTTCTATGGCAGATATGAGCGTTCTTTTCTCCCTCAGTTTGTCAGCCATCTCGTCCTGGCTCATCCCTGTCTTTTCCCGCGCCAATCTTATGATATCGGCAAATTCCGGAACGATTTCAAGGTTTTCAATGTCTGCTTCTCTTTTCCTTGACCTCGCACCTTTTTGGGGAATAGATACGGGTTTGACGGCAACGTTTACATAGGGTACCGCTACCCTTCTGGAAGTATCTTCATATGTTCTCAGGTTATCAACAGGTGTGCCAAACCTCTCACATTTAGGGCATACTGATAAAATTGCACCGTCAATCTTCACTTTTCTTAATTTATCTGATTTAGAACCACACATTTCACATTCCATAATTTACACCTCATGATAATCAAAACATGCAATATCTAATCTTTTCTTTTTTAGGATATTTTAGAAAAATCCCATTCCAAAAACAATCAGTAAAACAAGTGAAACTGCAAATATGACTGCGTAAATTGAAAAATCCCAGGAGAGAACCTTATATCCGTCCAGCGGTGGGATTGGGAGAAGGTTGAAAAATGCCAGAAAGAAGTTTATCGCTCCTGCCACTGAAAATATAAAATTCAGATTGCCTGTGGAAAAGGATGCCAATGTAACCAGTGCCAGTCCCATCACTATGTTTGTAAGAGGACCTGCTGCTGAAATCTTCCCATAAATATTCTTATCATACACATTGTAGACTTCAGTTGCGCCGGGAAGAGCAATAATAAATCCGAATACGGATGTGATCAGGGCAAAAAGGATGCCGATTGGCCACATTCTGAATCTGGCGTTGTAACCATATCTCAGGGATGCCTGCCTGTGGGCCAGTTCGTGAAGAGCAAAACCTGAAATACCTGCTATCATGCCCGTGGGAAGAAATATGGAAAGAAATTCAGTTGATGTTAAATTTGATTGTATTCTGGAGAATGCTATGGAAAATGCTATCCCTATGGCAAGACTTGCCACAATGAAATCCTCCTTCTCACTTCTCGTCCTTGAGTTCCCGAAATTCAATATCTGTTCCATCAATTGTTCACTTTGTCAATATTACTTATAAAGGCCTTGAGTTCCATGGCCTTTCTTATTCCGATATTAAACTTTAAACTATAAATTATTGGGTTCATTGGCAAATTCTCCCTTATGCATCTGTTTGCCATATTCAGCAGTTCTGAATTTCTCTCCACATACACTGTCCGACCTTCATTCCTCTGCTCCTGAATGTAGTCGTAGATTGCCTTGGCTTTCTTCACATCTTTAAAATCTGTGCAGTAAAAAAGATCATAAATATTAATCTGTTCAAGCCTCTCTATCTTAAGCTTTCTATAGAGTATATTTATGGCTTTTTTGGATTCATCCTCCAGATATGACTGGTTGAACATGGATAGATTTGTCTTTTTATTTATGAAGTTTAAAACGTCGTTCACACTATCTACAGGCACATTCCCAATGGCAATGGCTTCTCTTGCATCAAGCATTCTGCCCTTCTTGAATGCAGCCTTAAGGTATTCACCTGAATAAAAAACCACCACACTGAAATCTCTGCTTTTTCTCAGTATCTGTAAAAGATCATTGAATGTTTCTCTATTGCTAAATTCCCCCTGGTATCTGGACAGAATTTTCTCTGCAGAATCATAATATTCCTGATTAATGAGCGCCTTTACCACGGGAACGCATGATTCCACATCCAACAGGTTTGCATAATCCCTGTACAGTTTTATGACCTGATCATCATAACCATATCTTACAAGATTTTCTGCCATGGTAGTGAAAATTTTCCTCTTTTTTTCCACAGGCTCCTTCGATTTAAAATATTTTAATGCGTATTCCAGAGCCTCTTCAAACTTACCATAATCACACAATAGATTTATGCTATATGCAAGAGCCTTTCCCGTCTGGGACTTTTCCCTGATGACTTTTCTCAGAACATTGATTGCATCCTCGCTGTTTCTCTCCTCTATTAAAAGAGTTGCTATCTTCAGGGCTATGCCTTCCTCAGGATATTCATTAAATTTTTCAAGCATGGATTTTCTGACATATCTATTATTCCAGTAATCATCCAGTATTACCTCATATCCCCTTAGATCAGCCTCCCTCCTTAAATCCATCTTTCTGATTATTTTAATCAGCTCTTCCGGCCTGTTAGATTCAACATATATTTTTGCCAGATAGGGAGTTGATACCTTCAACTTTAGGGCATAATTCAGGGCCACTTCAAACTTTTTTTCCTTTATGAGCGAGTCAATTATCCCCTTGCACCTTTCAACTGATGCTCCATTTTGAATTGCTTTTTCATAATAATACACTGAAGATGGATAATCCTCTGTGGAAAGGAAAAAGTCACCAAATATGGCATAACTTTCAGGTTCAAGGTTCTGATCGTCCACGTTTCCAATTAGGTCCTCCATTTCCTTGATCAGATTTGCTTCCTTCAGATGTATGGCATATTTCAAAATATCATTGCTATCCCTTTCCTTTTTGGAATAAATCTTTCTATCGTATTTAACGACTTCCGCCAAATTTTTTTCCTTTTCGAAGTAGTCCCTGAGAAGCCTTAATCCAGATATGCTTTCTATCGAGCCGTATTCCACAAGATCAATTACGTTTCCGCTTACTTCAGGAGGAGCTCCTATTATTCTGTATTCGAACGGAGTAAAGTCCAGCAGATCAAGACCCTGGTTTTTACTTATATCCTCCATTAATTTTATCAATTCTTCCAGTTCCATCTCCTTTCCAAACTTTTTAATGTACTCTGCCATTATTAAATTAGATCTGAATATATTCTTTGCTTCCCTTATATGTTTCTTTGACTCCTTTTCGTTCCCTTCAATCTCAGAAATTAAACTCTTATAATACATTATAAATGGATCCCTGTTTCCATCATAATTTCTGATTATTTTTTTTGCCCTTTCCAGATTCTTTTCCTTAATTAGCCTTGATATTACTGGAAACAAGAATTCAGGTATATCCCTTTCACCCTGGTTTTCTTCCAGTATTTCTCTTAATTCCTTTTCCCTTTCAGATATGGGAATATTTGATCCTTTTTCTTTCTCCAGATAAATCATGCTTAAGGAACCGGTAATATCGCTTCCCAGTAGTGTATTGATTGCAGAGAAATCATCTTCATTTATTCTATTATTAAACAGGATCGAACTCAAGATGTTGAATATTGGGTAAAATTTGTCATTTTTAATGCCCAGAGATTCATAAAGCTCCGAAAACTTTCTTTCATCCCTGCATTCAAGGAGAAGTGATGCCATGGTTTCATACATGAGTTCATGAGGCTCAATTTTTTTAATTTCCTCACACCCCATTGAAACGGAAGATGTTCTTATGAGAGCTATTGCCTTATAATTTCTCAGTACAGAATCAAGACTGCTTTCCCTTACAATTTCCATAACTGACTTAAGTTCATTGAATAGGCCTATGGAAACAAGTTTTTTGGAAAAATCCTTCAGAAATGATATATCGTCTGGATTTGCCATTATATATTTTTTGGATGAATCAACGAAATCCTTTTCGTTGCCTCTTTCTGTTCTTAAAAGGGCCCTGATCTTTAAAACTTCCGGATCATTAATCTTATCGAGAGGAATATCAGATGCTGCTTTCTCTGCCCTTTCCCTGTCCCCAGATAGAATTAAAAATTTAACATACCATATTAGTATATTATAACTTTTTCTGGATTTTGAATCCAGGCTTTCAATCAGATTAATTGGATGCTGGAAATATTTGATGTTAAAAGCGGATCGGAAATAAATTTCCAGATTTTCATCGTTTTTTTCGATTATACTTTCATTCTCCCTGAAAAGATCTACGGTTTCTTCGTCTCTACCAAGGTTTCCCAATGTTCTGAGTCTCAATTCAATTATTGACTGGTTTGAACTTGAAATTGATAATACTCGGGAAGTTAAATTAAGTACATCCTCATAAAGACCACACTCAAAATAGAGCTTTCCTAATTCTTCCAGAAGGAACTCTTCATCTATCCTGTCATAATTGAAGGATTTTAAACTTATTTTGAGTTTCTGCATTTCTCTATTCTTAAGCATGGATTGGAAATACCATATTTTTATCTCCCTGTCCTCTGGTTTTACCGTTGACAGTACAGATAAAAAACTTTCAACCTTTTTTTCATTCCCATATTTTCTCAAATTTTCTGTTATGAGCCTGGTGAATACAGAAGTTGGTTTCTCAGCATATTTCTGGTATATGGATTCTACATAAATGCCATTTCTGGACAGTAAAAGGGATGCGTAATCCCAAAGACCAGTAAGCCTGGCCATCTCCTCCACTTCATAGATTATTTTTGGAATTTCGGAGATCTTCCCTTCACTCTTCAGGAACCCTTCCATTTCTTCATTTTGTCCGAAATTTACAAGGGATGTTATGTAAAATAGCTGGAATATCTGGTTATCATCACATTGAGAATAAAGTATTTTCCAGAACTTTGAATCTATCTGGAATCCATTATCCCATACGTCCCTCGCTATGGCTTCAATTTTTCCCTCAAAGTCCCTGTCTGCCTTAAATAATTGCTTTCCTTCTCCTGTGTTAACAGTGTCAACCAATTCCCTGAATATATCCTCCTTTTTACTCTGCTCTCTTGATCCTAGGTAATCATCTATATACTTATCCACATTTTTCTTGAGAGCCTCCTTTGTGAGGGAAACCATGATATATGATATGGATATTCGTATATAAGTTTATGATTCTTTGAAGAATCAGTAATGCTTAATTTAAAATTATCGAAACAACGAACATTTTATTCACATTTCTGGTTCTGATAAAAACAATTGAAATATATTCTTATTTTGGGATGTTGCAACTTAAGAAACCCAAGTTTAAAGAGCAGCATTTTACTTTATGCCTGACAAATTATTTCATAAGGAGATGATGCCATGGCTGGAAAAGATATTATCAGAGCTATAAAATCTGTTGCAGGATTAACAAATAAAGAAATAGCTCAAGCAACAGGGCTTAGTGAAGGTGGCGTAAAGAAGCTAGCTAGAGGTGAAAGAAGAGGTTCTGAAACATCATTAGGACTTCTAAATCAACTTCTAAATGATGTTCAAGAGCTTGCAGAAGTTCTACCATCAATGCAAGGCGGTGGCGGTGGACGCCGCCGTAGAGGTAGAACTGCAACTGGTTCTGGTGGTAGAGGTAAAAGAAGAGTAATATTCTTTAAGTCAGTAGCATTTGATATAATAGTAGATAAGACTTATAAGAATAACAGCAATAG
>JAGDXN010000067.1:9780-10103 GCA_023256455.1 Cuniculiplasma sp. | reverse complement strand
ATAGGTTCGCATAATCCAAGAAATCCATTCTTTCACTGGATGATAGTCTTCGTCTCAGAAATAACTGCACCAATATTTGGCAGTGCATCGACAGCAGCTTACTATTCATTTATGGAGTTTGATGCGGTTTTTGGTGCACTATTAATTATTCCGGTATATATGCTGGGAAAGAGTGTTCTGGGAAAAAAGGCAGGAATGTTGGGTGCAATTTTATATACACTGATGCCCAGCAACTTGACATCAGGAATACTTTCAGATGGAAGAATGCATACTCCAGAACTGATATTCGCATTTTTTACAATCTATTTCCTTGAGAGATCAGT
>JAGDXN010000067.1:0-9770 GCA_023256455.1 Cuniculiplasma sp. | reverse complement strand
ATAATAACTGGAAGTTTGACCAGGGTAAATAAATATTACTCTAATATAATAGAATATATTTCACAAAATAAGAAGGGAACAGTTTATGCGTTGCTTTCAGGGGCATCGTTCGGCGCTCTTGCTCTTTCATGGCAGGGATATGCTTACATACTTGCCATAGTTGCAATATATGTAGTAGTACAGTTATTAGTTAATCTTTTCCTTGGAAGGAATAATGGATATTTACTCTATGTAAGTATTATTTTTGTAGTTCTTTCATTCTCAATGGCTGCTTATTACTATTATGCTGCCGATAACACCCCTTCACTTTGGTTCATTCCACCATTAATGATCGGTGCGGTAATGGCTTTAATTAGTGCCCTAATATCCATATTTGGGAGGAAGCCGTGGATTATATCTGTGCCTGCGTTGATTGTTTCAGTTTCAGCTGTTTTACTGGCAACATATTTCCTCACACCCCACATATTTGATGAAATTATATCTGGAGAAGGATACTTCATTAAAAACAGAGTTTATAGCACAATTGCAGAGGCACAGGCACCTGCACTTGGTCAGTATATAGGGGGCTTTGGGGTTGCCCAATTCATACTTGGAATAGGGGGGTTTGCATATGTCATATATAGATTCCTCAGAGAAAGAACCGATTCATTGCTTTTGCTTATAATATTCAGTGGTGTCTCCATATATATGAGCTTTACAGCAGGAAGATTCAATATTACTGCTGCTCCAAGCTATGCTATAATGGGTGGCGCACTGATATATTACTTTGCCTCCATATTAAAGGTAGACAGTATTTCAACAAGTCCTTCGAGAAAGTCATTCAGAAAGGCAAGTGGTTTGAAGGGAAATATTAAATGGCTCCAGGTACTTTTTGTATTTCTTCTGGTATTCGCCCTCCTTATCCCCTCGGGGCTCGGAGTTGTATCCACAGCAGTGCCTGCCAATTCAGCAAACCAGATAAATAAGGAAGTATACAGCGCCCTACCATCCTTTGCCAAACCTCAAACTTTCGAGGCAAACACTTCAGCGTACTTTGGAACAACTGGCAGTTTCATCACTAACTCATCAACACCTCTTTCCCAATCTTTTGCATGGTTCGCCACTCAGCAATCCAATTTACCCATATCACAGAAACCTGCTTATGTAAATTGGTGGGATTATGGATTCCAGGAACTATATCAGGGAAAACATCCCACCGTGGCGGATGATTTCCAGCAGGCCTATCAGATAGCTGGTCAGATTTTACTATCAACAAACCAATCCCAGATCATTTCTCTAATGGCGGCCAGATTAATACAGGCGTCATTCATAAACAACTCCGGTCATTATACTCCTCAGCTTAAGGCAGCTCTTTCACAGTATCTTAGCAACCAGGAATTGAATCTGATTCAGCAAATATATGAAAATCCTCACCAGTTTGTTCCGTGGATACTTGATAATTCATCAGTATACGGTAATTATATCCCAGGAATATCCAATCAGAATGCATACTACGTTCTTGTAAAAGGTCAACTGGCATCTAAATTATCATTGGTACAAATCGTAAATCTTTATCAGTCAGTGCAGAGAGCTACAGGCTGGTCCATACAGTACATTCAAACGGATCACAATCTTTTCCCGCTTTCTGGACTTGATACTGGAATCTTCTACGCACCGGCATATTTAACAGATACACCCTCTTATACCACTCAATCTGGAGGAGTTGTACCCTATGAATACTATCAGATATATGCTGTCACTTCCAATGGCACTTTCCCACTCAATCAAACCCCTAATAACGTTATTCCAACGAATTATCAAATAACTTACACTCCTGCATTCTATAACACTACAATATACAGGGCATTGATAGGATTGCCCCCAACAGCTGTAGGACAAACATCAGGCGTACCTGGATTAACCTTTGGTACGAACCAGTATCAGATACAGCCTGCATGGAATATGAGCAATTTCGAGGTCTGTTATGAAGGTGTTCCTTACAATCCATTCAATAATGCCTCCGCTCATCAAAATGCCTTCAAAATAATTTCTCTCCAGCAGGCTTATCATCTGGAACAGATACACAAGGGTACATCCATAATATTTCCCTCGGCAGCCTCAATTATTCAGGGTTCAGATCCCATCTTGAGATACTTCCCAGGGGCAATAATCACTGGACAGATAAAATCCCCAACTGGTGTTCCCATATCTGGAATAAGAGTAACAATATTGGATCAATATGGTATTCCACACCAGACGGTACTGTCAAACAAATACGGATATTACAATCTAACCGGATTACCTGGAAATGATACCCTGGTGTTTTCAGATGGTACATTAAATCAGAGAACCCTGTACGGTTCAAACATTCTTAAGGCCTTCAGCCTTAATATTTCAAGGCAGCAAGCTGAAAGAAAAACAATTAACGTGAATGTAACCACTGGATTGCCTCAATACTATATTGTTAAAAATTATATGATAAAAAACATAACATCAACTGGTTCCGTTGAGCTGGAGAGGCAACTCGGTATAGGCTCACACAAAATCAACACTACAAAGCTGTTATCTGGCACTCTCCAATTGCAGAGAGCATCTAATGGCCAGGAATACAATTTCACAATTAACAATGGATTTTACAATGCATCTAACATTGGTCCTGGAAATTATACCGTAAATGTAATAACATCTAACGGAACAGTTTACAGAGATATACAGCATAATGTTTTAACTCCGGGAGCCCCACTGGTCTATAATGTTAAGATCCCTCTCAACCTGATCCAGGTATCAGCTACACTTAACAAGCTTCCAGTAAAGAACGCTAAGATTATAATCGGAAGCAAAACATACTATACTAATAGCACCGGAAAAGCACTTGTATATGTAAACACTGGAAACTATTCTCTGTATGCAAAGTATGGAAGCAGTGTAAGTCAGGTTAATAACATTCAGTTTACTTCTCTTGGTCAAAACAAAACAGTTAATCTTTCCCTTATTCCGGGGTCCTATGTGAATATAAACGTTAAGAATTACTTGGGAAGCAACTTAACCCTTTACCCTGACGGTGATATGAGTTCTCCAATAAATCTGCCATGGAATGGGCAATCATATGGCGGAATTGTTCCTGATGGTTATTATACCATCTATGATGCAAATGGGACTTCAGGCGTATTCTACCACATCAATGTTTACGAAAACACAACTATGAGTATAATTGCAAGCAAGGATATGTCTATAGTTAGGATAATGCCATATGGCATAAACCTGACAGCATTTACAGGAAAGCTTTCCATAATTTCAGGAAATACCACATTATACAAGTCATTCCATGGACAGGGAAACCTTAAATTTACACTGCCAGCCGGCAAAACTTATCATTTCTACATTCAGGGAGTTAGAGTTGGTGTAAATTACTATTCATCCTCAGAATACCAGCTGAATGGCAACCAGTCTGTGGTTCTGGTTCTTAACAGGGGAGTTGCCTTTACTACAGGAGTATACAATCCCGATGTTGCAAATGTCTTTACATCCGCATCAGCAGTTAACAATGGAGTTGTTATACTCAGAGAAACGGGTGAAGACTTTGGTGCATCACCCATATCCTCTTCAGGTGAAGCCACATTTATCCTTAATCAGAATTATAGCTCTATGCAGGCAATAGGTTATTCAATGGGTTTCTCCACTGGACTTAAAAATGTGAATTTAAATTCACATATCTCTTTGAATGTAATCAGTGAGAATGTATCAGTAAAATTCATTTCTATAAATGGCGGAGGTTTACTGGATGGTAAGCTTAACCTGATTTCTGTCAGAAGCTATAAGGAAAATATAGTTAATGGATATGCAAACTTCTCTATTCCTGTTGGAACATATTATCTGAATGTTTCTGGAGGGAACCAGTATGTTTACATAAATCAGAGTCTCATAACTGTAGACACGTCCCACAGGAACTTAACCATCAACTTTTCCTCGGAGGTAAGATTATCGGTGGTTAATTCAGATATGGCCAATATCTATTCTTTGCAAAATGGGACATTTATACAGAACCTCGATTCAAATCCGATCGTATTACCGGGCTCATATATTCTTTATGCTGCAAATTCATCCGGTCTCGCAAACATTACCGTCATAAGTGTAAATCTGAATGGAACAATGTTCCTCAATTATTCAACATCATATATGTTGAATTTGAGCAATAGCCTTTCACTTAGCAATCTTAAGGTGAAGATAAGCTTTAACGGGTTAGCTTTTATAACTAATATGACCAACCTTTACCTACCTTCAGGCCATTATATTCTTTCTTACGATCAGGAAATATTAAACTCTACAGGAGAATATGTAGTATATTCAGGCAACGAAAGCCTGTATCTTGACCAAAACACCTTTGAAAACATAAAAGTTTATGCAAGGGAGTTCAAAACACCTGTAACAGGCATTACAGCTTTGGATAACTCGCCTGAAGGGTCGACTTCTGTAGCAGTATATGAAAATAACAGGTTGATCGCGGAAACCAACACTACAGGAAACGGTTCATTTTCATTTAATCTAAAGAATGGAACCTACACCCTATACTCCTTTAACTCTGCAAAGATGCTGGCGAATATAACTAAAATAACTGTAAACCCATTTGAAAGCAACTTAAACATTAGAATAAACCTATTGCAATCCTACAAAACATACATTTATACATCCATAGGAAAAACCATGTTTAAAAACACAGTAAACATAACATCCAATTTAGGGTCATTCACCGTTCTTTCAAACGGTTTGCCAGTCATTCTCCCATCACACACCTATGATTTCCAATCCTATGTTTCAAGTTCTTTCAATGTTAGCAATATAACATTCTATCAGGAGTTCTCAGGAAGTCTGAATGAGTATGTAAATGGAACATCTGTGGTTCAGATAGTCCTGGCAAAGCAAACGCTTGGAAATCTGAATATAACTCAGTCTGTAATACCCAAGTTTAATGAAACCTCTGGAAGAAGCGTGACAGTTAACTTTACTCTTACAAATATGCTTAACACGCCTGCAAATCTTACCCTTTCCTCTGGATCCGCTGACTGGAAGATTATGTTTAATAAATCTGTAATCAAAAACCTGCCTGTAACTGGAAAGGTAAATATATCCGCAAACATAACAAACAGATATCTTGTTGAAGGTGGAGTTGACAATATACCCTTATCGATCAGTTATAATGGAATCTCCACAACTCTATATCTAAAGTTGAATGTAAGCAAATTCTATGGTGTAAATCTAACCGTAAAGGACCCAATATTGGGCTTTAACAACGGAAATGGAACCTACACACTGCTATTCAAGAATAGTGGAAATGTAAATGAAACCGTCAATTTCAGTGCATTAAAAACAAGCATAATCCAGGGGAGCACGGTAAATCTTTCGCTTCTTCACGTAAATGTTTCATTCCTTTCACCTCAGGGTGTCAGAGTAAGCAGCATAAATCTTACATTCAATCAGACTGGAAAAATTTATATCTATCTCACACCACAGAAAGGATTTGATCAGTCACTTTTCAAATATTTCGATATTTATTATGGTGTTAAAAACGACACCTCAATCCATCATATCAGTACAATTTACGTGGAATATCCAAATATTTCCAACCTATACAATTACGTTCATGGTCCGGGAATAATAGCAAACTACACTGGAAATCCTTTCGCAACGATTGAATATGGAATTATACTCCTGGTGCTTGTAGTAGTTATAGGTTTAATAGGAGTTGCCATTAAAGGGAGGAAGGTTAAATGAACTTTACAAAAACAATTTCTGTTATTGCAATTCTTCTGATGCTTGCGATTATACCTGTGAGTCTATCCTCAGACTCACACGCATCCAATGGGTCGTTTAATGCCACTGTAACATTTAACACAGGCCATGGACCATCATTGACTGTTCCCAAGGTTACTGAACTTCAGAGATTCCAGATTTACGTAAATGCAACAAGAGGTTATAGCAACTACAGCGCTACACTCATAGTTGGTGCAGACTATGATTTGCATCTCAGCCCTACAGTTCCTGATCATAAGGTATCAAAAAATGGCTTCTTCGAATTTAATATAACTGCACCCCTTGCCGACAATCAATCCATAAGTGTGGTTATTATTTTAAGAGCAACCTTTGGGAGCACACCAGTAGAGAAGATATTCTCATACTCCATTCCTGTGTACAAATACATAACACTATATGCAGTCGTAAGTGATAACAGCGCTCTACCCTATTACAATATGACTGTGTATTTCCAAATTGGGGGATTAAACAAATCCACTGTTGTGAGTAAGATAATGCCTGGACAGAAGGAAATAGTCTCTGTAAGTATTCCCGATTATCTTATAGGTAATGGAGAACATACATTGGTTGTAAGTATAGGAAACTCTTCTGTGTTCAAAAATGTGCATGTGCAGTATAAAAGCACATTTTATGTAGGAAATCCACCGAACTATGACTGGATATATTACATTGTGGTGATAGCAGCAGGTTTCATGATTCTTCTATATTTCGCAGCAGGAAAGAGAAAATTAACACCGGGCCTGCCAAAATGGAAGAATAGAAGGCAGAAGAAGAATTAATTATAAAATATTTTTAATTGTCTTGAATTCCATATCTATTATTTTGTGTTTTTTTGTATTTTTAATAATGGGCCCATTTTTCTTAAATTCCTCAATATTGGCAATCCTTGCAGCAGAAAGCGCATTATTATGTGTTTTGTGTGGCATGCTCGTGCCCCTTTCATCCACTACTTCCATCAGGTTTGCTTGCTGATCCAGCAGATAAAGGATTTTTTCCATATTGGGCCTGTCCCCATTTCCAATTCTAATGACGGTATTTGTGCAAAAATAGTCAGAAATTATTTCATCTACTTTGCATTTCAACATTTCAATTTCAGGGAGTTCAAAAGCTTCTATAACTACTCCATCCCCTATGGTGGCAATTCCAGGTTTTGGGCCTGGATCTATCCCAATTGTTACCTTTCTGAACCTTTCTTTCCCCAGAAGCTTGGGAATGGATTTCCTAATAGCTGATAGAGGACTGTTTTCGAATACCTGCCTCTCACTGAATTTTACGTCTTCAATATAACTTATTATCACAACCATATCGTTCGAAATGTTATTTGTATCATCAACCGATAAGAATGGAATTTCCCACTCTTTCAAAATTTTTATAGCGTTATAGTAAAATCTCGGGTTTTTTGAATACACTCCGATTTTTCCCATTCAAACATATTAACACTTGATGGTTTTAAAATTTTTCTATGCTTGATAATTGCTTTCCGACCATTTCGTCAGCAAGTTCCAGAAATTGCCTTTCCGTACCCTTCGGGATACTGCCGCCGGCGGCAATATCGTGGCCACCTCCACTCCCTCCTACTTTTGCTGAACATTCCTTCATAACAATTGAAAGATTCAGCCCTTTTTCAACCATTTTTCTGGTGCCTCTGGAGGAAATCAGGGTAAAGGAATCCCCTGCATTAAAACCTATTATGGGCCTGCTTTGATCTGCCAGATAAAGCATAAGTATTCCTGAAATAGCGCCAGCCATTTCAGAACCGGGCGCGTAGAAAAATTGAATGTTCTTCTCAGTCTCAATCGATTTGTATGCCCTTGTTACATAGTCTATAAGTCTTGTTTGATAGATCTTCTTGTTCTCAATCATGGTGTTTTTTAAGGTATAATTTCCCAAAAAATACTCAACTGGAATTGCATTTTCCCCATTTTTTCCACTGGCGTCTATAATAAGGGAAAGATCGTTGGACGTAAATCCATTTTCAAAATAGTAATCATCTGCCTCCAGATAGGACATTGCCTCGCTCTGGCATCCCTGAGAAGAGAGCTTATATGCAAGATAAAGGCCAAGCCTTTTTCTTTCACTCTCATTCAGATCATTAAGTGCTTTTTCAGGCTCAATTTTCAGGTCTTGCAAAAGGGATACAACATTGCTATTTGAACCAGAAAGATCCTTGAAAAATGGGTCTAGAGAGAAAACTATTGAATCCTTAACAGTATCGCCGTGCAAATTTAAACCCCTTCTTCTCTCAATTCCTCTTCCATAGGTTTCAATCAATTTGCTGTTAATGCCTCGGAATCCACCCATGTCCTGCTTATCTGCTATTGCCCCTGAAATCATAAATGGAATGAGATCGGAATTATCTTCATTCACAAACACTGAAAAGATAAATGCCATGGTTGCACCGCAGGCTTCCCTGGTACCATCTATTCTATAATCCCTCGCATTTATATTAATTGCCCAATCCGGGGCAGATGAATAAAAATGATGATCCAGAACCAAAACGTTTTCTGTGTCTTCAGGTAAAAATTTTAACTGATCCGATCCGCAGTCAACAAATATGGTTGGAAAATTCTTTTCTTCCAGATATCTCTTACTGAAACCATCTTCAGAAAGTTCTTTAATGAATCCCAGATGGAACTTTTTTCCACTTCTCTTCATTAAATTTGTCAGAATGATTGCGGAGCTTGTACCATCTCCATCGTAGTGGGCCAGAATTCTAAAATAATCAAATTTTTCAAAGAATTCTTTGCCCTTCATTAAAGAAGATGCGAAATCTTCATTGATGATTTTTTTTATTGGAATGCTCATAGGACTTTATTCAGTTCCCATTCTTTGGCGAGATATCCGTTTTCCTTATAGTATCTTACCAGTCTTAGCATTTTGGACATTATAAGGTTCTTTTTTCTGCCATTATTCAGATCGTTCTTGTTAAGTTCCATATGTTTTGTTACTCTTTTATATTTATTTATCAATGCCATCAGATCCTCAGGCACATCCGGTGCCATTTTTTTCTCCTCAAGAATCTGACCTATCTTTTTATGATTTACATATCTGATCTTGGGAACACCATAGGAATCCCTGAGTTTTATTCCTATTTCTGATGCAGTGAGACCTTCCTTTCTCAAATTCACTACAATTTCTTCCAATTCTTCTGGGGTTTGCTGTACCCAATCATGACCTACGCCATAATAGGAGTTTCTTGATCCTGATTTTCCCTTTTTTCTTGTATGCATTCGCGCCATTTGGAATCACGTTTTCTCCTAATTCATGTCAGGTTTATTAATTTTACACAAGATAGAGAGGGAAGACTTATTATTATTCTTAAAATTTACATTCATGTCGGGTAGGTTAGAAGAAATTTCAATCGGTAACAATTGCTTCATTTCAAAGAAAGCATCCCTGAGGGGAAGGGTTAATATTGGTGATAGGGTGATCATATTGGATTTTGCATCAATCAGGGGTGATCTCGAAAGTATCGCCATAGAAGAGGATAGCAATGTTCAGGATAATTGCACTTTTCACGCAGATCCTGGTTTTCCCGTTCATATTGGAAAGAGGGTATCTGTAGGTCACAATGCCATAGTACACGGAGCCAGAATAAATGATGATTGCATTATAGGAATGGGGGCAATAGTTATGAACGGTTCAGATGTAGGCAGTGGAACGGTTATTGGGGCAGGAGCCATTATATTGGAAAATCAGAAAATACCTGAAAACAGCCTTGTGGTAGGGGTCCCGGGCAAGGTCGTAAGAACAGATCCTAGTTATAGGGAAATGGCAAGGCAGAATGCAGAAGAGTATGGAAGATTAAGGGAGATGTATATGGTCGGAAAATTCAATGGGTATGAGGGAAGCAGGTAAGAAGTTAATGGATAAAAGAAACAATTTAAGATTTCCATTGAACATAAGGGAAATAGGGGCACATAATGTTTGACCATTTTATCTTAAGCAAATCCTATCACCTTATGAAAGAATTTGACAGGCAT
>JAGDXN010000042.1:5465-10144 GCA_023256455.1 Cuniculiplasma sp. | reverse complement strand
AGAAGCGTTTATGGTCACATACTCTGAATTCTTATTATTACTACTACTTACCTTACTCTGACCCAAATTACTGGAAAAAATTGCTCCATTAACGTCAAGAGTGAAGTCTACCTGCGAAGTGTTTAATTTCTGAGATGAGCTGCTGACTGATGCAATTATAGCAGAATTATTTGAACTTATTGTAGTAGTAACGCCTGCCGCCTCTGTAGTGTTTGCTGCTCCGTGCGTGAACCCTCCCAATATGGTCACAAGGGTTGCTGCAAGAACCACCGTTATTGCTATCAGAAGAATGGTAGCAATTATTGGCGATACCGCCTTATCTTCATTATTTATTACCGGTTTCATATTCTTTACCTTTTTCTTATAATTAATAGTTGTATTTAAATATTTTCTACAGTGCAAAAATATTTTTGACTAAATTTTTCTTCATTTTGAATTAATTCCATAATAAACTCCATAATAGTTTCTCTCCTTTTTTATCGTAATTCTCTGCTTGATTTCATTTTTAAAAGAGATTAAATTCTTTAAAAATTATGATAATTAATAGAGTTGAAATACTTAAGGCAATTATCCCCTTCGGAATGATCGGAGAACAGAGTCTGATAGATTTTTTGAGAACATTTAAAATTCAATTCTATGTATTTCTTATAATTTTTCTAATTCTTTTGATCGTAAGGGTAGCAAGGACAAAGGTTGGAAAGAAATATTCTTGGAAGATTATTCTTTATCCCCTTGTATATCTTCTGCTAACACTCTATTCATCCATAACCCTTACCTTTTTCCAGTTTGAAATTTCCATGATCATATACCTGATTGGATTCATTACCGGGTTTATTATTGGAGATCTCTCACAGTTCAAAAGGAAAAATGGTTCTGTACTTTATGAATCCTCAGGAACAGTTGCCTTTGCATGGTCCCTCCTTTTCCTTGTAAAATGGTATTATTACCTGTATGATCCATCCATGCCCTCATTCTTTGATCCAGTCATAACGGTTGTTTTCACCTTACTTGCCGGTATACTTTTAGGTGAATCCGCAGGGATTCTTTTCAAGCACTACCGTTCAGGATGATTCTATTTCATCAACGGAAAAGGAGAAACCAAAGGGCAGGATTTCCCCGGAATTCAGGACCTTTATGTCATCACCTGTTCTGAACGAATTTACGGGAGAACTCATGGGTTCAATTGCCACAGATCTGTTTTCAGCGAATTGTCCATTATAAAGCATGAAATACTTTGAATTTATTCTTTCCACAGTATATCTCATCTGGGATGTATTGAGAACTATTTGCCCTTCATATTTGAAAAGGTCATCGAAGTAACCTGATCTTTTACTTCTTATATTTTTGTAGAATTCCACATAATCCCCTGATGGAAAGTATTCATCCTTTTTCATTGCCTTCAGGGCCCTTCTTTCAAGATTTATTTCCCAATTTTCATCCACCATATAATATGGATGGAATCCTGGGGCAATGGGAGCCTTTCCTTCCCTTAAATAAAAATTTGCATTTTCACAAAATCTGCTTCCTGAGATGCATATGTGCAATGTGCATATAACATGGAATGGATATTCATTTTCTCTGAAAAGATCGGTTTTAAGAGTTACGGAATCTTCCTCCTGTTCCTCCACATCCCATTTAATATCCTTTGCATATCCATGGATTGAATTGCCTTCCTTTGTTCTGGCAAATTGATATTGCCTTCCCATAAATGTATAAGAACCATTTTCAATTCTGTTGGCATATGGAAATAATGGGGCTATTCCACCATGAGTTTTGTGACCGTCATTGCTTCTCTTAATAATATCAATTCCATTATACTGTACAGATTTGACATAGGCCCCGTTTTCCTCAATTTCTGCAACCATGATGTCTGATGATATCTTCAATTTTCATCCTCTTCCTGTACAAATCTAATTACCTTTACATTTGGTTCAAATTTCTTTATTATTTCATGAAGTTCTTTCCCTGTATCCATTGATTCCTGGCATATTTTCACAGTTTCCTCTATGGAAAGCAATCTTCTGGTTCCATCCCTCCTTATAATGAGGGCCCTTCCAAGGTCATTGCAATCAATTCCCAGAATTACCAGACTCCACGATCAAATTAAGGCCATTAACATCCTTAATCCTTACAACCGAACCGACCGATGGCCTCTCATTTCCATTGTATTTTGCATTCCAGTTCACACCATCCACCCTTACCACAAGTATGGTGCCATTATCCCTCACCACAGTGCCATTCTTTCCAACGAGGCTTTTGGCACCTGTTACAGATTTCCTTCCCCTTGGATACCACAAAACAAATCTGTAAAACCATGCACCAAGGAAGAAGAACACTATGGCGATCAAAATAAATAGAAGGTAAGCTGTGCCATTGTTCATAGGAACATAATACTTTAAGGATTATTAAATCCTATTAATTACAAAGATTATGATGTACATGTTACATTATACACGGTTTCATTTTCCTAAATAGCTTTGAGGAATTGGTAGAAATCTTAACCTGGATTTAATTTGCACTCCTGACATTATCCCCTGAACTCTTCCTCTGGGGATGGTAGAACAGACTCATAATACCTCCAAACAGGGCGAGGAAAAATCCTATGGCCAGCCCGCCTTCGGAATCAATAAGAGAAAGGATGCTTCCTAAAACTGCAACCGCTCCCATTATTTTGCTCATATCCTCCCTTCTCCACATCATTATGGCTGCAAATATTTCCATAAGGGAAGGAATCAATGCTCCAATTAAAAAGAGAACATATTCGTCTATGGATGTATCCCGGTTTCCAAAAAGCAGTGTCAGAATAATTATGGAAACAATGAATGTTATAATGCCGCCGATCATGACAACGGTGGCCGCATCTCTGTTTCTGTTAAAAATGCTAAAATACGAAAAAAATCTCCTTAATTTGTCCTTATCAACCATATTCAATCTTCCTTCTTTCTGTTGATTTTATTTAAAAGAGCGAAGAAATCAAGGGTTGTGTTGATATTCCTTATGCCCCTCTTCTTTGCATCATAATTATAATAATCCTCATAGTTAATTTTTTCAGGATCAGTAAAGAAAATGCTCATTCCGCAGAACAATCCATCTGCGAGCAATGTGACAACACCTCTTCCTGTGGACATGGCAAAATTGATGAACTCATCAATTACCCTTGTATCCTCAAAATATAGATCTGAGGCTACAGTAAGCACAGGATATTTGCCAATATATTTCATGGAAAATTCAAGGTCTGATGGATATCCCTGCCCCGGAGTGCTTATTATTTCATATTTGCCCCTGTACATTTTTTCAGTAATCTTTGTTCTGTCTGAAACGGAAATGTATATTTTATCAGAATATTTTGAAAGAATATCCAGATTCCTCTGGATCAGGGTTTTCCCCTGGACCATGAGAATACCCTTGTCTGGGAAATCCATTCTGGAGCCTGTCCCACCAGCCATTACCAGAATGGTAAATGGAGGTTCACTTTTTTCCATATGGGAATATCCATGTTACCTTTTTAACCATTCTCATTTCGCACAGTTTTCTCAACTTTTCCCTGTCTTCCCTGTCATTTTCAGATAGGGGAGATACAAGGGCATAAAGGGTGAATACGTATCTGTGTACCTGCCTGCCTGGAGGGCATGGACCACCGTATCCAAAGTTACCGAAATCGTTTTTGAGCTGAATCCATCCCTCTGATGTTTTCTGAACCTTTTCAACATTTTCATGGAGAGAACCTGCAGCAGGTGAAATTCCGGTTATAACCCAGTGCACAAAATTTCCCCTTGGCGCATCGGGATCATCAAGAAATAAAACCAGTTCCTTTGAGGATGCGGGAGCATCTTTCCACTTAATTTCAGGAGAAATATTCTCCCCCTTGCACGTAAATCTGTCAGGTATCCTTTCGCCGTATTTTATCCCATCAACCTGAATTTCAAATGTCATGAAGGCTAATAGGATCGTGGGTTAATATTTTTTAGGATTCCATGGGGTTTGAAATCTGCGTCCTTACCTTGAGGAAGGATGGTGTCATGGAGAAGAACCAGAATGCCGATATGAAGGTTAGAACTGATATGATCAGCCAGAATATGGATGCCTCAGAATAGAAATATTGAAGGAGTCCAAGGCCCACTATGGTACCGGCAATCCTGCCGAAGCTTGTTATGAATGAATATTTTCCCACATAATCCCCCCTCATGGATTCCGGTGCGACCTCCATCAGTATGGTCTGGGTTGTGGGCGAAGAAAAATCTTCACCTATGGTTATCAATCCCATAATGAACAGGAAGGATAATTCTCCGGATGTTATCACAAGGAGCAGGAATGAAATTGCATAAACCAGTGTTCCAAAGGCTCTCCACGCCATGACGTTCCCCCTGCTCTTCATCAGGCGGAAAATGGGCACCTGCAATAAAACAACCAGAAGGCCGTTCATACTGTAAATAATACCCACAGTTATGATTGAAATGCCCCTGAGGTCAAATATGTAAAGGGTAAAGGCAGGACCGGTCTGCCTTATGGCAAAACCAAATAGGATGCCTGCCAGTGTAAAAAATATCAAAAATCGGTTCATTGAGAATTTTTCCGAATTTAAGGGCCTGAACCCCTTGACCCTTTTCTTCCCTGTAAATGTTTCGCCAACGGCAAAATAAAGGAGAAATCCTTCAAAGGCGCTTGTAAGCCCGGCAATG
>JAGDXN010000042.1:3589-5340 GCA_023256455.1 Cuniculiplasma sp. | reverse complement strand
CGGCTCAGAAAAGGGCAAAGTATGCTATTGCCGTAAAAAATGGAATAACTTCAAGGAAGAACTTCCGGCCAAACCTGTCAGACCATGGTCCTGAAAAATACTGTATTACAGCCATAACTGCCGTGGCAGCGGCAGTAATAATGCCTGTATCTAACAAACTTAAATTATAAATGTTAACAAATATTATGGGCAGAAATATGAATGTGGACATCCTCCCCACAACTCGTATAAATCTTGCAACACTTAAATAAAAAACCTTTCTGTCCATTTAATATTCTTGATTGCTACATTTCTATTAAATTATTCCAAATATCCTTTCTATGCTTTCCTCACCAAAAACTATTTTCATGTTTTCCAGTTCATTGTAATCAGGTTCTGAAGGAATCACTATGGCATAGGGGCTCATCAAATCCCTGTTGAGGTTATCACCGAGACGATTCAGGCTGGCCCTTTCCTCTGGCCATCCTGCCCTCTCAATAATTATGGATGGCATTTCCATTATGCCTGATTCACCGGATTTTTCCATCATCCTTTCAATGATATCCCTTACTTCGTAGCCACTCAGATTTTTTCCATCCCTTAGATCTATAAGGATTGTTGTATGAAGTCTGTTTTTCCTGTTCTCCAGAATCTTTTTTAAAGGACTCACGGGAATGAAGTTCTCTTCAATCTTTGGTATGGAAACAACCATACCTGTTCTGTATGGGGAAAGGCCTGTCCTTCCAGGAATAGTTCCGATTATGGATGCATTCTCATATATTTTCACCTTAATACCCAAATTCCTGCATTCTTTCAAAATAGAGAAATGGGTTGTGGACATAAACGGGTCTCCTGAAACAATCAGTGCAACATTTTCAGCCATATCCTTCAGGAATGAGAAAGATTCAATACTTTCCCTTGTCAAAAATATAAGATCCTTTCCTGTGAGATCCCTGAAATCTTTCTGAAAACTTTCTGGAAATATGGAAGTATAGGAATCAACAAAGATGCTTTCACATTTTTCCAGTATATCAATTTCCTCCTTTGTAAAGGATCTTACACCTCTCAGGCCTGATCCCATTATGTGAAGAATCATTCAAGATCTTCCTGGATCCTCACAAGTTCATTGAGCTTTGCCAGCCTCTCTCCACCAATTGTACCACTTTTGATATATTCTGATGAAAATGCAACTGAAAGATGGGCAATGAAATCATCTGTGGTTTCACCACTTCTGTGTGAAATGACGTTCTTCATTGAGGCCTCTGTGGCAGTTTTTACTGCATCCCATGTGTCTGTAAGAGTTCCAATCTGATTCACCTTTATGAGAACTCCATTGGTTGCCTTCTTTGCTATTCCCTCCCTTATCCTCTTTGAATTTGTTGTGTATAGATCATCTCCAACAATGAGGCATTCCTTTCCTATGGCTTCAGTAATTCTTCCGTGACCCTCAAAGTCTGTCTCGTCCATGGGATCCTCAATGTATTTGAAGCCAAATTCCTTATGGGCATTGATCATATAATCGATCTGCTGATCCCTTGAGAGTGTTTCCTTACGGTAAACATATTTGCCGTTCTCATAGAAGCTTGAAGCAGCGGCATCCATTCCCAGAACAATCTTCACATTTCTCTTTTTGGATATTTCATCTGCTGCCTGCTTTAGAATTTCCATTGCCTTAACATCATCCACCGAAAGAACCCAGGCCCTTTCATCGCCCACACCGATACTTATATCCTTGAATATGCCCCTGGCAATTTCCCCTATTCTTTTGTGTA
>JAGDXN010000042.1:0-3579 GCA_023256455.1 Cuniculiplasma sp. | reverse complement strand
GAGAAATGAATGGGCATCATTGGATACCAGAAACTCCTGGATTGTCGTGCCATTTATGGCATGTTTTCCACCACCGATCACATTTCCAATTGGTTTTGGCAGCCTTGCCTTAAAGTTACCGCCTGCATACCTGTAGAGTGGTATATTAAGGTGATTGGCAACTGCCTTGGCAACTGCAATGGATAGGGCAGTTGCAACATTTCCACCAAGATTGGAAAAGTTATCTGTGCCATCTATGGATTTTAAAAGGTTGTCAAAACCTGACTGGTTCAGGGCATTGAAACCTATCACAGAATTTCTTAAATTCTTATTGAAAAAGTCAATGCTTTCCTTAACATTACCATTATGGAATGGAATGACCTCAGTTGCTCCAGTGCTTGCTCCCGCAGGTGCTGATGATACGCCCTTAAAACCTGAGTTGAGTTCAATTTCTGCCTCTACTGTCTTATTTCCTCTTGAATCTAATATGGTCCTTAATTTTACACCAGTAATTTCAAACTCATTTTCCATAATAGATAAGGGATTGAAAGTTTTTATAACTTTTCATTTAAATTTTTTCTATATCTTTCGCAGAACGATGTGTAATTATGCTTATAATCTGCCCAGAGTTTTTTGTACTCCTCATCCACCATCCTTATGGGTTTTGCAGGGACACCTCCCACAACAGTTTCCTTTTCCACTATCTGCCTGGTCTTCACAAGGGCATGTTCTGCCACCACTGCCCATTCCCCAACCTCAGCATAATCTGTTACTGTTGAATGCATTCCTACAACTGCATTATCACCAATTGTTGCAGTATGAATCACACAGGAATGGCCAAGGGTTACATTCTTCCCTATTTTCGTCTCTTTGCCGGGCCTTGCATGAATAACCACATTATCCTCCACAGCAGTGCCGTCATCTATTATTACTGTACCATAATCCCCTCTTATTACTGCTCCCGGCCCAACCCATACTTTGCCAGTAATTCTAACATCACCGATTATGGTTGCACCGGGAAACACATAGGCCTCCTCAGATATCTTTGGTATTCTTCCCTCAAATTCGTAAATTGCCATTGTGGTAAATTACTTTTTTACTTAATTCCTTTCCCATTTCTATTATTTTTCTCCCATCCACATCAAAATTATTCAATCCATTGCGAACAACAAAATAGGAGACAATATTGCCACATGCTGCACTTTCTTCCAGGGTTAGATTATTATAAAGGCCATAATAAAAACCTGCTCTGAAGGAATCCCCTGCACCAAGAGTATCCCCCTCCTTAACCTCATCATAGGCAGGAATTGAAAATGAATGGTCTTTTATAACAGTGCACCCTTCTGCCCCTCTTGTCATTATGATAATCTTGCCTTTTTCCATAATTTCCTTAAAATCCATTCCAGTCTTATCCATCATAAACCTTATTTCCTTTTCATTCCCCATTATGAAGTCAGATCTGTTAATAAAATCCCTTATCTGCTCTGGAGAATATTTATAAAAAATCTCCTGCGATGGATCGAATGATAATTTCTCATAAGAACACTGTTCCATTAACTGGTAATTAAGCTCTGGATTTCCTGTTCCAAGATGGAGATAGCTGTACTTTTCATCAAGCACCTTATATGTTAGCCTCTTCATGGGACCCTCTGCCATGAAATACCTCTGTTCCTTTCCGTCATTAACAGCATAACATACAGGCCCAAAATCATCGCTGGAAATAACAATTCCATTCATGTCAAAACCGCTTTTATTTAAAAAATCAATATATGACCTGTGGCTGATGGACGATACAATGGAATAGAGTCTGAAAGGCAGGCCCATCCTGAGGGCTATCTTCGTAAAATTTCCTGCTGTGCCCCCAAACACCTCTTTTACATTTTCCACAGGGAGTGTTATGTCATCTGTAATTTTTTTAACAGACATTACCACATCCATATTCAGATGGCCACTGTAAGCCAGAAATTTATGTTCTGTCAGATCTTATCAACTCCAGTTCAACCATAGTCATTTCCCCGTAAAATTTCTTGCTGTCTGATACATCTGTAACATAGGGAATTATCTGATCAACATATTCTGATAATTGATGCAGAATATCTTCCGAGTCGGTAAGGAAAATGCCATTCCTATCGTTATGGCAGAATCCAACTTCTTTTATGGCATTATCAAGATTTGTCTTACCTGAAAGAAGGCAGAGGAAATATGAACTTCTTTCCCTAAATCTTGTACTGGAAAACTTAGCCGATCTATCATAGGCTTCCTTTATAAACTCAACGGGAAATTTCAATGAACCATTGATTATGGAATAAAAATCAGTTGAATTTGAAAAATTTTTTAGTTCTGAATTTAAAAAAATTAAATCCTTTGTTGAATGGATTTTAAAAATTTTAAGCGACATTTGGTCCGACACGACTTCCCTTGGGAGCAATTGGTGTGCCTGATTTTAATATGCCTGCTATCCTGTCGAGAAGTTTCTGCCTCTCTGGTGTCTTTTCCAGTGCATTTTCCAGAACCTCCTCTATGGTGTTGACAGGAACAATTTCTATCTTGTCCTTGTGATTCTGATCAAGGATAATATCACCATAGTTCGATGCCGGCACTATAACCTTCTCGAGCCCAGCCTCAATGGCAGCCTCAACTTTTGCTGTTACACCACCTACAGGCAAAACGTAGCCCCTCACACTCAGTGAACCTGTCATGGCTATGTTCTGGTTCACAGGTATCTCCTCTATGGCAGATATAACTGCAGTTGCTATGGAAACACTTGCACTGTCTCCTTCCACACCCTCATAGGTTCCAATGAACTGTATATGTATGTCCATATCTGAAAGATCCTTTCCGCTTATCTTTTTAAACACAGCAGTAACATTCTGCACAGCTTCCTTCGCAATTTCTCCAAGTTTTCCGGTTGCAATTACACTACCATGACCCTTTGTCTGGGACGGGGTAACCTCTGCAACTATGGGCATCACTATTCCTGTATATTCTGCCATTCCATTGTTTCCACCCATAACTGCAAGTCCATTCACTGTCCCCACAGCTGTTCCCTGGTTGTTAAATGTCTTATATAATCTCTTGACTTCAAGAGCCCTGTCTGCTATCTGCTGCTCCAGTGGCCTGCTGAACTGTTTTGCCTTGGTAACATGATCTGCAGTAACGATAGATGCCTTCTCCGATATGGCCACATCTCCTGCAGCCCTTATGAGACCTCCCAGCTCCCTGAGCCTCAATGTAAGTTTACCCCTTCTTCCTGCCCTTTTCTGGGCCTCCTTGATTATCTCTATTATTGCGCCTTCGTCAAAGTGAGGTATTTTTTTATCCTTAACGACTTCCTGCGCAATGAACTGAACAAGCTTCCTCCTGTTCTCATCTGAATCTTCCATGGAATCGTTCACAAATACTTCATAACCGTATCCTCTTATTCTTGACCTGAGAGCAGGGTGCATGCCCTGTATGGCATCAAGGTTTCCTGCGGCAACAAGGACGAAATCACACGGCACAGGTTCTGTCTGCACCAGTGCACCGGTACTTCTCTCGCTCTGTCCTGAAATGGAAAACCTTTTTTCCTGCATTGCTGTGAGTAGAGATTGCTGGCTTTCC
>JAGDXN010000010.1:7474-10158 GCA_023256455.1 Cuniculiplasma sp. | reverse complement strand
GAAAATGAACTCAACTTAAACCCTGATGAATCAAATAAAAAATCTAAGATTATATGCATTCTTTAATTATTTAAAATAAATTATATCAGATTTTAAATTGTTCACTGTCACAACCATATGATATCAGGAGATATAATGGCCTGAATTTTAATTCCTGAGATTCCTGCTAAAAAATAGGTCATCATACTTTCATGTGGTTTCATGATATGGCTATAAATTACCGCACCTGAAGTATATGGCAGTCTTCAGGTATTACTTATTCAGGTATCCATAGACCATATTTTCTATCAGTGAGATCTTTGAGTTTATCCCTTCAGCCTTTGCCTTTGTTATGTGATGAGTGAGGTGGTTCAGGCATATTACGGAGAAGATTGAAAGTTAAGGTTTAATAGAATTTTCTTGCTGCAGTATCAAGACCTTCGAATGTCATTGGATGCTGATGGGAGAGTTCTGCAAAGTCTCTGGCTGTTAAGCCTTTTTCAACTCCAAGGGCTATTTCATTAATAATATTCCCTGCGTCGTTGCCTATGACATATCCACCAATTATTCTCATTGTTTCCTCCTCAAAGAAAAGATCAATCTCTCCACTCATTTCATTGAATATCTCTGCGAGAGTATCCCTTTCCATTTCATAGGTAGCTCTCCTGAATTTAATTCCCATTTTTTCTGCCATAGATGGCAATATTCCAACATAGGCAAGTTGAGGCATTGAAAAGAGTGTGAATGGGACAGCCACTGGATTAAAATAATCTGTCAGTTTGTCATGAGACATTATATTGTTCGCTGCAACAATTGACTGCCTTCTCGCTGCATGGAACAGAGGCGCAATTCCGTTAACATCTCCCGTTGCATATATATTCTTTATGTTTGTCTGCATGCCTGCGTTTACCTTTATTCCTTTCCTGTCATATTCTATCCCGAGCTCCTTCACACCTTCCGGGATTGAAGGCACCCTTCCCGTGGCCATCAAAACTCCATCCGCAACAAGACTTTCCTCCTGCCCCTTAGAATCAACCACATTCACCCTTAATTTGTCTCCCGACTTTTCTATAGACCTTAACTGGCTGTTATAATGAATGGCCATTGCAGGAAGAAGAGGTAAAAGCTTTCCGACGGCCTCAGGGTCCATGCTGTTTAAGATTCCGCCACGCCTTTCGATTAGATCTATCTTCGTCCCAAGTACAGAAAGAAAAGATGCCGTTTCAATACCTATATATCCACCACCAACGACAATCATTGATTCCGGTATTTTCTTGATTGTTGGATTCATTTTATAGAAATCTGTGCTTGTATAGGCATATTCAATTCCCGGCACGCCAGGAAGAGATATGTATGACCCAGAACCTATTATGAGATGTTCAAAATGATACTTTTCTGTGGATGTACCTGTGTTTACGCTCAGGGCGTTTTCATCAATTATTGAGGCTTTCCCTTTCAGGATCTCAATATTCGCCTTTTTCAATTCACTATCATGATTATCATATCTTATTTTCTGAACTTCATCCTTTCTCTTAACAACGGCAGAATAATCCAGCTCAAATTTTTGAAAATCCCTCATTCTTTTATAATTGTGGACAGTTTCTATTATGGCCTTTGAAGGGACGCACCCCTCTGCAAGGCAGTTTCCTGACATGATTCCTTTTTCATCAACCATCAATACACTGTACCCTGAATCCTTCAACCGAAAGGCTGCAGGATAGGCTGCTCCACCGGCTCCAATGGTTATTACATCATAACTCTTCATGATTTCACAGAAATGGAATGGATAAAAACGTTTACCTTAACATATGAATTGATAAACCTTAACATAAAATTTAATCTCCAATCATTTTTAATTTATTTAAGATCTCAAGAGAAATATGTTTTTTAAATTATTTTATGGTGTTAAAAATAATCTTTCCCAATCTTCTATATAGAATATATACTCTATATTCAAGTTAATAGGCATATATTGGATTTGAATATCTGATGGCAACAGGTAAAAAGAATGAAGATGATGAAAATAGCATTTTGAATGCCTTTGACAAAGCCAGAGATTCAAGTTTCCATAGGAAAACACTGATTATTTCAGGCATGGGATTTTTTACCGATGCCTATGACATTTTCATTATTGGCGTGGTAACCAATCTGCTTCCCTTAAGCGGGTGGGGAGATATCAGCAAACTCCAGATTTCCATACTGGATTCTTCTTCACTGCTTGCAGCTGCACTTGGCGCAATTGTATTTGGAAGAGTTATAGATAGAATTGGAAGGGGAAAGATATATGGTCTGGAAATGTTTTTGCTCATATTGGGAGCAATTGGAAGTGCATTCTTAACACCAGTTGGTTCCATATATGTTCTTACAGCGTGGAGGTTTATTCTAGGCATTGGCATTGGTGGAGATTATGCCTCGAGCTCAGTGATTATGACTGAATATTCAAACACAAAGAGCCGGGGCAAATGGGTAGGTATGGTTTTCTCAATGCAGAGTGTGGGATTTCTGGCTGGACCTGCAATAACACTTTTAATGCTCAACTTCTCCGTCCCAGTTGGAATTCTTTGGAGACTTCTTCTATTTTTTGGAGCCATTCCCGCACTCATTGTGATATATTATAGAGTAAAGATGCCGGAGACACCAAGATACATGCTCTCCGTATCCAGTGCAAGCCCGGAGTCCATGGAAAAATTGAGAGAATATACGGG
>JAGDXN010000010.1:0-7447 GCA_023256455.1 Cuniculiplasma sp. | reverse complement strand
AAAAACGATAATGATACTAAGAAGATGAAAAGAATGTCCCTTAAGGAAATCCTTAAGGACAGAAGGCTCGTTCTTTTAATTTTAGGCACTTCAATCTCATGGTTTCTAATGGACTGGGCCCTTTACGGAAATACAATCATGTCAAAGTACATGCTTTCCTCCACAGTACCCGTGAGCCTTAAGGGTCTTGCCAGAGTTTATTATTCAACTGAAGTAAGCGCAGTTATATTTGGCCTCTTTGCATTTCCGGGATACTGGCTCGCAACCTTTACCATAGACAGGATAGGAAGGAAATTAATACAGAGCCTCGGATTCATGATGATGGCTCTTTCCTTTGGACTTCTCTTCATATTCCCCTTTCTGGAGACCCCTTTTCACATAATTGAGTTTGTAGTGATTTACGGCCTCAGTTACTTCTTCATTGAATTTGGCCCAAACCTGACCACCTTTGTGTATCCTCCCGAAATATTTCCTGCCCAGGCCAGGGGTACGGGAACAGGCATAGCTGCCTCTGCAGGTAAGATTGGTGCCTTTATGGGTACATTCCTCAATCTTTTGATTCAGGGTGCCATTGGAACTTCAGGCCTGTTCTTCGTTCTGTCCATATTCTCCATTGGTGGTTTGATTGCAACACTCCTGTTCCTTCCAGAACCTAAAAGGGTGGATCTTGGCAAATCCTCAGAGGAAAGACTATATCTTACCAGTTAGATCAATCTTTATTTTAATTTCAAAAATTTCCTAAAAAGAATTGAATTTTCACAATAAATAATTTATCCAATTAGTCAATTTAAATAAGCTAATTGAAATTATCTGAATGCATGGAGAATTCCAGGAAAAATTTCAGTGAATGGTACAATGAGATTGTGGAACTTGCAGGGCTTACAGATAAAAGATATCCAGTGAAGGGGATGAATGTCTGGATGCCTTACGGATTCCAGCTTATGAAAAATATTGACGAAGCCATTAGAAAAAGGTTCTTAGAGGATAACTTTGATGAAGTCATGTTTCCAGCCCTTATATCCCGGGCGATGTTTGAGGAGGAGTTTGAACATATAAGGGGGTTTGAAAAGGAGCTTTTCTGGATCACAAAGGGCGGAAAGGAATCCCTTGAGGATGATCTTGCCATGAGGCCAACAAGCGAGGCCGCCATATATCCTATGTTCAGGTTGTGGATAAGAGACCACGCAGATCTACCAATGAGGATATTCCAGATCGTCCAGGTTTGGAGGTATGAGACTAAGCACACAAGGCCGTTTATGAGATCGAGGGATATTCATTTTATAGAATGTCATACGGCACACGAGAACTATGAGGATGCAGAGGCCCAGCTGCAAATTTACAGAAAGGAATGGTCCTATTTCACGGAATTAATGTGCCTTCCATACATGGAGGTCGAGAGGCCTGACTGGGATAAATTTCCGGGGGCAGTATACACCAGGGCCTTTGATACCATAATGCCGTCTGGTAGAACCCTTCAAATAGGCACAATACACCAATATGGACAGAATTTTGCCAAAAATTATGATGTGAAGTTTGCCAAAGAAAATGGGGAATCGGAATATGTATACCAGACAACCTTTGGGATGAGCGAAAGGCTTGTAGCTGCCGTCATATCCATACATGGAGACGATAAGGGTTTGATATTGCCTCCCCAGGTTGCGCCCATACAGATTGTTATCGTACCCATTCCGGGGAAAGATGAGAATGGTGAAAAATACATTGACCAATTATACAGATCCCTGAAGGACATGGGATTAAGAGTACATCTGGATAACAGGAATTCCTATACACCTGGATTTAAATTCAATTACTGGGAAATGAAGGGTGTGCCCGTAAGGATAGAGATTGGAGACAGGGAGATAGAAGAGAATACACTCACGGTCAATCTCAGAACCCAGAGAGGGAGAATTAAAATTAAAAAGGACGAACTGGGCAGATTAAGGGATATAATGAACACGGTTTCAAATGACCTCAGGGAAAGGGCCAGCAGAATGCTTCTGGACAATATGGAAGGAAAGGCAATTGAAGGTCAGGAATCCAACGTTGAAACACATATAATGTGCAGGAGCAAATCATGTTCGGAAGATATGGAAAGGAGGACAAATTTAACAATGATGGGTCACATTATGAATACAGGTAAGAATGGAAAGTGTGAGGTATGCGGCAATGAAGGCAGGACTGCCCTATTCTCAAAACCTTACTGATCCCAGGCCAGTCATATTCTTCGATATGGATGGTGTACTCACATCTGAAAAGAGCAGCTGGAACTATGTAAACAGAACACTGGGAATTGATAACTCAAAAAACTTTGATAATTTCAAAAACAACAAAATCTCCTATGAGCAGTTCCTCAAGCTTGATCTTGCCCTGTGGATACAGTCAGGAAAGGCAAGGAATGCCAGTACGGTTATGGAGATTTTAAACAGAATTCCCCTCTTTCCGGGAGTGGAAGAGGGATGCAGGAAACTTCTGAAAAACAGTTACAATATTGTCATCGTTTCAGGAGGCATATACTGGCTGGCCCAGAGAGTAGGGGAGATTATTGGGGCATCTGAAATATATGCAAATATGATATTTGCAAGAGACGGAATTATTCAGCCTGAAGGGAGAGCTGTTGTAGACCCGAAGAACAAAGGTGAAATAGTAAAATCCTATGTTTCAAGAAAAAAACCAGAGTTCACCATTTCAGTTGGGGATTCTCCAGATGACGAAAGCATGTTCAGGAATACGGATTATTCCATCAGCTTTAACAACGATCCTGATTATGAGAATATACATGGGTTTAACATGAGAAGTTCAGACTTTTCAGACCTTGTGGAATTCATAATATCCATTAAAGAGGAAAGAGATGAAATTAAGAGAAATAAAGGGTGACGAAAAGATAGCTCTTGGAATAGGATGCATTGATAATCTTCTGGAAGGTGGAATTGACAGGGGTGTTATAACACAGGTTTACGGAAAGGGTGGATCTGGTAAGACCAATATTGCCATGCAGTTCGCTGTCAGTGCAGCCCTTTCAGGTGAAAAAGTTATCTACATCGACACGGAAGGTTTCTCTGAAAACAGATTCATGCAGATTGGAGGCTCTGGCCAGGATGTTACAAGTAACTTTTACCTTTACAGGGTTAGCGATTTCTCAGATCAGGAAGTTTCTGTTATTAAGGCTGAAAAGATGATTGAAAAGGACAGTTCCATTAAAGTCCTCATAATGGATTCATTCACAGCCCTTCTCAGGCTTGAAAAGGATGAGAGAAACAAAAACAATAGCATGCAGAGGCAGCTTTCCATAATGTCGAGGATGTGCAACGATTTTAATATAACCGTGCTCCTGGCAAACCAGATCTATTTTGATCCTGATATTCAGGATATTACACCCTATGGTGGATATTTCCTCGACCATTATTCCAAGGCCATATTAAGGGTTGAAAGGATGGCATCAGGTGCAAGGAGACTGGAAATAGTAAAACACAGATCCATCAGAGACGGAAAATTCTGTGATTTCTATATTACAGACTCTGGCATTTCATGCACACCGCCATGATGTATGAAAAGGATTTTCTTTTAATACATACTTGCATTTATCATTATATGGGTGTAAATTTAGAACCAATTCTCATCAAGCATAAGACTGCCCTGAAGGATTTTTCAGGAAACACAGTTTCTGTTGATGCCTACAATATGCTGTACCAGTTCCTCAGCGGAATCAGACAGCCCGACGGCACACCCCTCATGGATTCCAGCGGAAACATCACATCGCACCTGAGTGGGATATTTTACAGGACCATTGCCCTGATGGAGGATGGGCTTAAACCAGTTTACGTATTCGACGGTAAACCATCTCCCATGAAGTTAAAAACCCTTGAAGAGAGAAGGATGCTTAAGGAAAAAAACGAGATTGAACTTGAAAAGGCCATTGCTAATCAGGATGTTGAGAGAATAGCGAGATTGAAAAGGACAATAAACAGGATTACAGGGGATATGATTGAGGAAAGCAAGCAGCTCTTAAAATACATGGGCCTTCCCTATGTTCAGGCTCCATCTGAGGGAGAGGCCCAGGCATCGGTAATGAACAGGGATGGCCTTGTACAGGGTGTGATATCTCAGGATTATGACTGTCTTCTTTTTGGTGCGAGGAGAGTCTTGAGGAACTTTACCATTTATGGAAGGAGAAGGATATCAAGCAGAAACATCTATATATCTGTGGACCCTGAATATATCGATCTTCAGGAAAATCTCCAAAATCTTGGAATCAATAGAGATCAATTGATTGACATAGGCATACTCATTGGAACGGATTTTAACGACGGAGTGAGAAATGTCGGTCCCAAGACTGCCCTTAACCTGATAAAAAAACATGGAAATATTGAAAATGCCATGAAGGAGAAGAATATGGAAATACCTGAACTTGAGAAGATTCGTGAAATCTTTAAGAATCCAGATGTAAGCCAGGAGAATGATATCAAGTTTGGGAAGCCTGACAGAGAAAAAATTTTGGATTTTCTATGTGGAAAGCACAGCTTCTCACCCACAAGGGTTGAGCCCTATATTGAAAAGCTGCAGGCATCCCTGGAAAAGGGAAATCAGTTCAGCCTCGATTCATTTTTCTAATAAATTTTTATATGGCTCCATAATTTCAATGAGATAATCTGTGGCACACTGCTTCAGATCCATGGGATGGATTTCACCCCTGTCATAACTTTCTCTCAGGGCCTTTGCATCGTTGAATGTTATTGGTCCGCCCTTCTTTTCCGGCCTCTTAACGGTTATTTCCTTTTTTGCCGGCAGAACTATCATTGATATAATATCCATTACGGGATTTCCCTCTGATACTCCCTGGGGACAGAATGCACCCCTTATCTTCCTTACAATATCCTCAGAAGTGTCAGTTATCAATATGGCTCCATCTGGATCGCTTTTGGACATCTTCTGGAAGGAATCCATCCTTCCTGAACCCTTCAGACTGCTCATCAATGGTGTGTGGAGGGCAATAACCTTCCTGATTCCCATTTTTTCCGCAATATCCCTCTGAAGCATGTGGGCATGCCTCTGGTCCATACCTCCTAGGGCAATATCCACATCCAGCATTTTGATATCATTTACCTGCATAACTGGATATATATACTTGCTGAAATCTGATTCCGCATCATCCTCCGTTCTTCCCATTATGGGAAGGGCCCTTTTCAGCCTGGAAAGGGTTGTGCTCTTTGCCGTTTCCAGTAAACCTTCAAGATAACCCTTCATGTCTATGAGGTCGCTGGCCCACATAAAATCGATCTTTTCCTCTTTTAAGGATATTTTAAAGGCCTTCTTCATTAATTCGCCGCTTTTCCTTATCTCCTCCAGATTGCCCCCAAGCTTATCGTTTATTTTCGCATGCCAGTCCGCCAGAAGTATGGTCATTTTTACCCCGGCCCTGCTCAGTGCTCTGATTCTTTCCCCTATAAGGATAATCTGGGCAATATGAGGGATTCCTGAGGGTTCAAATCCAATATATCCGGTGCAACCTTTTGAAAGATCATCAAATTCCTTTTCCGTGACAATTTCCTGAAAGAGATCCTTTTTGATATCAAGCATGGAGCACTTAAATTCACCTTTCATATTAATCTTTGCCTGCAAATATTCCTGTACGGGCAGTTGGCGCACCTTGCAGGCCTGTTGTGGTTCCTTATGGGTATTCCCTGGGTCTTCCTTAATATATCGGCCTTTGCCAGAACTTCGTCTCTTAGCTCCTGTGTATTCTGGATTTCAAACTTTGTGTTGCTGTATTGCAATATACCGTATTCTATGGAATAATCCTCATACAGATCAGCAAGTATGATGAAATATACCCCCATCTGAAGCACATGGGTATGCTTTGGTGTGTCGTAAGAAACACCGCTTTTATATTCAAATGGGATTATTCTGTTCCCATTCTTTACAACCTTGTCAGGTTTACCAGAAAGATAATGTTTCCTGGACACAAGTACCTTTCCTTCAGAAACCAGATCTCCATATATTATGGTTCCCCTGGGTATTTCTGATATGGGTCCAGATGATCGATTTTTTAAGAACAGATAGAGAAGGATAATAAAAACCCCAAGAAGTGGAAATATGTAAATGTAATTCAATATCATTTTATCACAGGAAAATTATGAGCATCAAAAAGAAAACAACAACAATGGCAATAAGGAGAGATACCGATCTTTTCCTTTCCTTTTCGTAATTTATCTCATATTGCCTGTGCATCTCCGTGCCTTTCTCCAGCCTTTGAACCCCTGCGGGCGATCTTTCATACCCGTTTCTGGTAAAATACCAGGAAACGTTGCAAAAATCATATTCAGATAACTCGCTTGCACTCACAATTTTCCTTTCATTTCCCGGTTCTCTTGATCCATATTCTGTCATAGGGCACATCCTGCTTCATATCTATAAATCCGCTTCTCTGAATGAACATACAGTAAATAAAAAATTTCATTCTTGCTTCCCTGTCATCTCCCCAGACGCTTTCCATAAAGAACTCTGGTGAGGATCTTGAAAAAATATTATTCATGACCTTTTCCAGCTCTTTCTCCGGTTCATCCATATTCAGGGCTGAAAGGATCTGCTGCACATCCTTGGGGTTATGCACTTCAGGTGTTCTCTTTATTTTTTCCCTCATCCTCTCTGTCTGCTTCATAACCTCAAGGAGTTCCACAAGCATCACCTTTCTTGGTTCATGGTGATGTACAGGAATGGATATCCTTATTGCCTCCATTTCTGGATTCTCCGACAGGCCAAAATCCTCAGTGCCTTCTAACAACTGTTCTGTTGCTTCCTCATCTATCTGATCCCTTACCTTTTGGAAATTTCTTATTAACTCTTCAGACTGAAGATAAACTATGCCCCATGATCTGTATATTATATATCCAGCCTCCGGGAGAGATACAAGATTTTTTGTAACAAGCCCTCCTATGATTCTGGCAAAATCAACCACATTTACCTTCCATGGATCTATATTTTGCGTGACGCAACTTTCCATAATCTCTATAATTTTTAAGCTCTCTTCCCTTTCTCCAGCCAGATCTATATTTTCATAATATTCATAGTTGAGACCAAGAACAGTAGCCTGGGTTATGAGAGTCTTCTTCAACTCTGCAATTTCAAGATCTATCATGCCGGATAACCCTCCTCAAAGCTCTTGGTAAATACCTCAGTGCAACCTGTCTGCCTGTTCAGGGTAACACCGAAAAGGGAATTTGCATACTTGGTCATGGCGTTCTTCAACGATATCATTATGATCTGGGACGTATTTGAATTTTCCCTTAGCAGTTCTCCCATCCTTTCGGCATTTGCACCATCAAGGAACATATCTATTTCATCCAGGAAATATATGGGAGATGGCTTAATCCTCTGCACCGCAGTTATAAAAGAAAGGGCAACCAAACTCTTTTCACCTCCACTGAGGGCATTGAGCTTAGTGTATGTTGTG
>JAGDXN010000046.1:46709-52998 GCA_023256455.1 Cuniculiplasma sp. | reverse complement strand
GGGTGGAGGGGAGATCAGCAACAAGCTCCGAAGCTTCAGCGAGGAGTAGCTGACAAGCACAACATTGATCATCTATCATACCATCCTTCTGTTCCAAAGCGTACATTGTTGGAGAACCTACAGACAGCGAAGGCAACAGAATTTCCATGCAGACATTCTACATCGACAAAAAGGTGAGGCCGACAGCTAAAATAGAAACAGTGGTGACTGCAGCACCAGACGATCCAAACATACTGCTCAAATCAACAATAGCATTTTATATCGAGTTCTTCAAACGTTGTCCAACCCTGACAAAGGTAAATCGATCATTCTAATAATGATAGATCGGAATTATGCCCTCTCCCTTTTCCTCATACTCACGAAGCAGGGGATAGTTTGTAATGGCGAGGGCAGAACAGGAAAAAATGATCTGAACGGAAAGCATCCATAAGGATAGAAAAGTAGTACCACCATATCAACATTGAATAACCTGAATGCAGAATGGGCCCGACCGGATTCGAACCGGTGACCACCGCCTTGTAAGGGCGGTATCATAACCACTAGACTACGAGCCCTCAATCTCAAATAATATAACAATATATATCGTTTTAGTAATGTGATTCGCCCTTATCATGTATGAACTCAAGGAGAATCTAAAATGTAACTTCAAGTTTCAGGAATTTAAATACAGAGTTCATAGAATCACTTTAATTCATTGAAATTACTGGAAATAATTTTATGTAAACTATACTCATTATATACTGGGTTATGAGTTATGTTTATATATCACTGTATTGTTAAGTTTTTGTGTAAAGAATGAGGCTCGAAATAGGAGAGAGTTTGACACTTGAATTTGATAGAAGGGTGCTTGATGAAAACTCCATGGAAATTCCTGTGGCTGTTTATGGCATATATGAACAGACTATTGAGATTTTATCCATTAACACAACCATAAGGAAAAAGCTCTTAAAATTTATGGAGAAAACAGTTGAACCAGTGGTCTTCATTAATATTAAAAGAGTTTCAAAATTAAGATACGATATCTCTCCGGGCACAGCAATAATCAGCAAGGATAAAAAGAGCTTATACATATAGCACATCTTTTAATATTTTTTTAATTTTTGAATCTCAGGATTTAGGAGTAAATTCGTTTTTATTCCAATGGAGCCTCCATATAAATTAACCACGTAAAATTAAATAATTATTCAGAAAAATTTATTTTTAACTGAAAGTTATTGTTTCATGAAAGTTGGAGCAATATTGGCAGTATTTTTGATCCTTCTCATACTCCTTATTATGTTCTATTCACCGGCAATTTCATTCATTGAAACCCAGATCAACGGGAACTCATCAGAAACAATTGATGTCAGTAGTGTGGAGGTAAATTATTCATTGGAGAATGCATTGAATTCCTATGGAAACATGGGAACGGGATGGACAGGATCGGATGGCACATATCACATAACACTCCCAAATGGAACAGCACTCTGGATATTTGATGACACCTTCTACAGGGATATGTTGCCCAATGGAACAAGAGGGGATCTCTCTTCACTGATGAGGAACTCCTTGGTACTTGAGAAAAACGGAACATTCTATGAAACTTTGACCTCAGGTGTACCAGTTAATAATAATCTTGCATACTTCCCTGATCCAACCCAGTATCAGTGATACTGGCCAGGTCCGGGAGTAATATCTGGAAACAGGATTGAAATTCTATTAGGTCTATATTCGTCCTTCGGTTCCAATCCTCTGGATATAAAATTTCAGGGAACATATCTTGGAATTATTAACGAGTCAAATCTGGATCTTGAAAAGATAATATTAATCAGCAACAGCCAGATCAACTGGTCACAGTGGATCCTTCATACCAATAATACCACCTACATTTACGGAATTGGAAATGGAACATCCTCAATGTATGTTGCCCGTGTTAACGGTACAGATCTTGAAGGAAAATGGTCATACTATGATGGAAGGGGATGGTCAGTGGATCAATCCAGTGCGGTTTCTGTTTTCAACAAAGTTGCTGCGGGATTTAGCGTGGCGAGTTTTGATTCGGAATATATCCTGTTTACGTCCAATGTGACAGTTCCCTATGGTATTTTTAATGGGCAGATAATAGGGTATATTTCCCATAATCCTGTGGATAATTTCAGCCACGGCACAACCATATATACGGCACCCCAGATATCAAAATATCAATCATGCAGTGTCTGGACCTATGGTCCACATGTTCAGTTTTCATACAGGTCTGAGATTGTACTTTCCTATGATGTAAACACTCTCAATCTCTCCTGCCAGCATAACCCATCCATATACCGTCCTCGCTTCATTAACATTTATCTTAATATTTCAAAGTCTTCAAATAATCTTTTATGAAAAAGCCTGCGTGAAGAATTTATAAAAATTTTCTTCAATAAGTGTTATATTGAATTAATCTATGGAGCAATAATGGAAAGGGTTGACTTTAGAAAAACAGGAAAAATGATCTCTCCAGTGGGTGTGGGTACCTACTATGATCCTTCATGGATTGCAATGGCAAAATTAACAGGAATCAGAAAGGACAGGGAAAGACGTACAGAGGCCATAAGAACTGCCATAGAATCGGGTATAAATTTCATAGACACCGCAGAGATGTATGAAACTGAACCCATGGTAAAGGATGCCATTGAGAACACCAAAAGAGAGGACCTGTTTATAGCAACTAAGGTTCTGCCTTCTCACTATTCCTATGATAAATTAATAAATTCATGCGAAAAAAGCCTCAAGAAACTGGGTACGGATTATATAGATCTCTATCAGCTTCATATGCAGTCCTCCAATGAGAAAATAAAGGATGCACTCAGGGCAATGGAATATCTTGCAGATCAGGGCAGGATAAAGTTCATCGGAATAAGCAATTTTGACCTTGAACACACAAAAATGGCAAAGGAGTGGCTTAAAAAATATGATCTTGCATCAACGCAGATGAACTTCAACGTTGCCCACAGAAATATTGAAAGTGACATCGTTCCCTATTGCAAGGAAAATAATATTGCCATACTTGCCTATTTCCCACTGGCACACGGCAAACTGACATCTGCATCTGATAATGGGAAGAAAATAATTGCAGAAATATCAAAAAATCATGGGCCAAAGACTCTGCCACAGATTGTTTTAAACTGGTTTATCAGCAAATATGACTTCGTCTATCCCATCCCAAGGGCATCCAATCCTGATCATGTAAGGGAAAATGCAGGGGCTATGGGATGGCGCATGAATCAGGATGAGATCGAAATGCTTGAAGATGCAGTAAGGGAAATTAAGGCAACAACGTGGTTTGGCGACCACACAACTTAAATTTCCAGGGCCAGGGTAATTTTTATGTTTTCAAATATTTTCTTAAAAATTATCTATATATCTATTTAGCCAATATATATTTAATATATCGTATTGTGATTATCTATAAGTTATAAGAGAGATATAGCAATCGATGACATCATCAAATAGCGAAAATGGAGTTCTTGAACCTCTTGACAAGAGTGGTCTCAAGATGGGCCATGTTAAGACTATGTTCGTCGCGGGAATGGGATTTTTTACTGATGCCTATCTCCTGTTTGTTTTGACGGTTGCCAGTCCCATATTAGCCTCATCTTATGGTTTTAATCTGAGTGCAATCAAGGGCACATCACTGCTCTTTGGTTACACGGTCCCAACAGTTCAAATTATTGAAGGGGCAATTTCATCTGCAGTATTGTTCGGAGCCTTTGTGGGCGCCATGATATTCGGCCATATTGCTGACAGATGGGGAAGGAAGAAAGTGTATGGGCTTGAGCTTGCGATTATGATTGTTTTTACCATACTATCTGCCCTTTCAGTGAACTATGTTATGATGATAATAACAAGGTTCATTGTGGGTATAGGAGTTGGTGGCGACTACCCCATAAGTTCCACAATTATGAGTGAATACTCAAGCAGCAAGCACAGGGGAAAGCTTGTTAGCATGGTATTTGCAATGCAGGGTTTCGGCCTTGTATCTGGAGCACTTGTGGGCCTTGCATCCATATATATCCTTCCTCTTGCCGACTCATGGAGATTGATGCTTGCCTTCGGAGCCATACCTGCAATATATGTGGTTTACCTCAGGAGAAAACTGATGGAAACACCAAGGTTCTCCCTGCAGGTTGAGGGTGACAGAGGAAAGGCAGAGCAGGCAATTGGAACAATAACCGGTTCATCTGCTTCAGCCTCATCCCAGACTGCAACTGCAAAGGCAAGATACCAGACAAAGGACTACGCAAGAATGCTCAGAAAATATATGGTATTCGTCCTGGGGACAACCATAAGCTGGTTCATATTTGATATGGCCTTCTATGGAACAACCCTGAACAACGGCTTCATCCTTCAGAATATTGGGTACGGTTCAGCATCAACACTCAAGGGAACCATATTCAACACTGCCATTGGAGATACCGTTCTTGCAGGAATATTTGCGCTTCCAGGTTACTGGATTGCAGTGGGCACAATAGACTGGCTCGGAAGAAGAACCCTTCAGATAATTGGCTTTGCTGTAATGGCACTTTCATACATTGTCCTTGGAATTGAATATTCATTCCTGAAGACAGATCTTGATCTGTTCATAGTGGTATTCGGAGTATCCTATCTGTTCGGAAACATAGGTCCAAACACAACAACATTCATCCTCCCAACAGAACTGTTCCCCACAGAAATAAGGTCAACCGGCCATGGAATAGCAGCATCCATAGCAAAACTGGGTGCAGGTATATTCACATTCCTTTTCCTCATACTGGGAACAATTCTCGGACAGAGTGGGGAGTTTGAGTTACTGGCCATAATGGCAGCACTTGGAGCAGTGGTGACGATCCTTACCATAAGGGAAACAAAAGGCCTTACTCTGGAGCAGTCCTCAGAAGCCCCATCCATGGGAATATGGGACTTTAAGGCCCCGGCAACAACAGGAATGAATGCATCCAAGGAGCAGTAGAAACAATAAAACGCTCCTGAAAAATTTTTATTATTTTCCTTAATTTTTAAACATTTTAACTCAGCAAATCTTCAATTTTTACTTCCCATTTTGATTTTATTTATTGATACAATAAGAATTAAGAAAAATTAGAATGATGATTTGAAAGGGATTGCGGGTTTTCTGCTATGTATGTGAATCCCCTGATTCCAATCTTCCCTGCAAGGGTTTTTTTGAGCAGGACATTCTCCCTTCCCCTGTCTATGGAGTTTGCCACTTCCGTGTTAAGGAAAAGAGAAATGCCATTCTTTTCAACCCTGATGGCATCCTCTGGAATTTTATCCACATTCTGAACATTCACCTTTGTAATTATCTGACAGGATTGATCAACACATGGGCCTTTCTCCTTTCTGACAGTTATGAATATATGGTTGTTACTCAAATATGGTATAACGTTTTCCTCTATCACAATCTTTCCATTCCCCACATTTATGGTCAAATTATTTTTCAAGTATTCACCATCCACATTTCCCTTACATTGGATTGTTTGCCGGACCAAAATATTTTGCCATGGATTTATTGATTTTTCTTCTCAGGAGCATGGAATTCATTACAACTGAAACAGAGCTCATGCCCATGGCGAATGCACCCAGAATTGGAAGAAAACCATATACAGTAAGGCCAAAGAAAGCAACAGGTATGCCGGCTGCAACAGGTATGAGAACAGTATTGTAACCAAAGGCCCATCCTATGTTCTGCTTGATTTTGGAAATTGTATCCTCCCCTATTATTCTTAATTTAACAATATTCTCAATCTGGTTATTCAGAAGAATTATGTCGCCACTGTCCCTGGCAATGTCCGATCCTGAACCCATTGCCACACCTACGTCTGCCGTTTCCAGAGCAATGGCATCATTAATTCCATCACCAACAAACATGACATATTCATCATGGTTCTGTAAATCCTTAATTATTTCAGATTTCTGGTCAGGCAAAACTTCGCTGTAAAGATCTGTGACTCCAAGAATATTACCTATTCTCTCAACCTCTGGTCTTGCATCACCTGAGACAATGGAAACCCCAATCCCCATGGATTGAAGTTTCTTCACAGTTTCCTTTGCCCCATCCCTGAGTTCATATTCAATCCTTATGCCTCCGCAGTAAAGATTATCCACCATGATCTTTACAGAATGATCAGTACCAAGATCATTTCTCATAACCTGTACCATTTTGCCATTCACCACCCCTTCTATCCCCTTTCCTGGAATTTCTTTCACATCCCATGCCTTAAGAATTTCAATGCCCCTCTCAGTGGCCATATTCACTATGGCTCTGCCTGCGGGA
>JAGDXN010000046.1:36786-46699 GCA_023256455.1 Cuniculiplasma sp. | reverse complement strand
GATGGTTTGACTGGGATTCAAGGGAAGCAGCAAGCTGAATGGTTTCATTCTCATCAAGATTCCCTGAAAAAGAAATTTCTGTAACAGAAGGGGTATTTTCCGTAAGTGTACCTGTTTTATCGAAAATAACCCTGTTTACCTTTGAAAGGCGATCCAGCGAACTGGAATTCTTAATCACAATTCCGCTCTCTGAGGATATGCTGGATGATATGAGGAGTGTTATGGGGCCTGCAAGTCCTATGGCGCATGGGCATGCAATCACAACAACAGATACAAAGGCAAGTACTGCAATCTCAAGAGGATAGGCATATCCAGAGTTTCTTAAATATAAGAACCAGAATATGGCAGAGGCAAAGGCTGAAATCAGGACTGCAGGCACAAAATAGGATGAAAATACATCGGCAATTCTCTGGACCTTAGCCCTTCCAGAGGAAGCCCTTTGAATGAGTTCGTATATCTGGCTAAGAGTACTATCTTTCCCTGTATTTACAACCTTCACATTTAAGGTTCCATTCAGGTTTTTTGTACCTGAAAACACCATGTCTCCTTTATGGGTTGTGACTGGATTCTGTTCTCCAGTTAATATGGACTTGTCCACATCGCTCTCCCCGTCCAGAACCTCTCCATCCACTGGGAATATTTCTCCGGGCCTTACTGATATTACATCTCCTGGTTTTAAAAGATCAGATTTTATATCCTCAACCTTTCCATTTTCCCTTACAATATGGGCAGTATCCGGTATCATATCTATGAGGCGCATGGCAGATCTGTTTGCCCTCTGTTTTGTTATGCTTTCAATATAGTTTCCTGTCAGTATCATTGTTATTATGAATGAAGAGGCATCAAAATAAACACCTGCAGATTTGATAACATCGGGAAACACGGTTATGAAAAGGGAAAAGAAGAAAGCCGTAAGTGTTCCAAGGGAAACAAGAAGGTCCATGTTTGCCGATCTGTTCTTTATTGAATGGATTGCCCCATCATAGAATCCCAGACCTGAAAAGAACTGTACAGGAATTGCCAGAAATAAAAGGATATAATTCCTGTATGGTACACTCAGGAATGTGAGATAGGTAATTAGAAGGACAGGTATGGAAAATGTCCATGCAACTGCGAGCCTTTCTTTAAGCTTTTTGATCTCTTTCTCAGGGGAGGCAAATTTATCCATGCACCCTTTGGAACAGAAATAATATTTTCTTCCATCCTTTTCCAGAAAAATGTCTGTATCTTCTGGAACATACATTCCGCATACGGGATCAGTTGGCGTATTACCCATCTACCTTGTGTATTTTACGGGATTCCTGTCAAAGGTTTCCTTGCACGAGCTGCAACAAAAATAGTACATTTTTCCCTTATACTCGCTCTTATATTCAGAGCTTTCCTTTACTTTCATTCCACATACAACATCAACTGGCATAATTGCATATTTTTGCTTAATAATTAAATGTTGACTTTACAATATGTATATTAAGTTCAGGGAAATTATTCACTATGAAAAGAAGCATGATAGAAGTGCAGGAAAGGCTTCTGGAAATACTCAAAAGAAATTCAAGGATACCCATTCAGGATGCAGCATTTGAAATGGGCACCAGCAGGATCACTGCAAAGAAAGCACTGGATTATCTTGTGGAAAGTGGAAGGATAGTAGATTTTACAGTTACGCTCAGGGAAGATCTTGAAAATATAGCTCTCATCCATGTGGAAAACTACCAGGTTAAGGAGGATGATCCTGTTCTGGAATATTTCAGTCTCATAGATGGAAGTTTCATACTTGTTGTTTATTATGAAGATCTTCTTAAGCTGGAAAGTCTGCAGATTAAGGATGTCAAAATTGCAAGGGAAAGGTTCAGGGGAAAAAATCCTCTGAGAGTTAAGGAAATCCATTGCGATTACTGTGGAAGTAAAATCATTAATACGCCTCAGATTTTAACATATAAAAATAGAACATACTACATGTGCTGCCCAACATGCAAGGCAGCAATGGAAAAAAGACTTGTACTCGAATCAAGGGAAAGATAGAAAGAAAACAATCTAAAAAGATCAATAAATCTGTTTAATGCTCCTTTGGTTATTGTTCAGCAATCTATAATTTTTTTCCTGAAAAAAATATGTCCTGATAGGAGATTCCTCTTTACAACAATTAAATATTACTTTGCACATGCATGGCTATGATTAATGATGATCTTTCAGAGCAACAGAAAAAATACTATGAGACGGAGGAGCTTTTCAAACTATGGGATCATCTTTTCCAGCAGTACGGTTATTTTGATGATATTACAGAAATGAGTTCACACTATCCGGAGGAGAGGAGCCTCTATGTTTCCTTCGATGATATTGATAAATTCGATCCGAGGTTCTCTCTTTATCTTCTTCAGAATGCGGAGGAAACAATAAACGCAGGAAACACCCTTTTAAGAGAATATATTTCAGCAAGCAGCCCAAATTTCACAGCAAGGGACAAAAATTCCATAATTGTCAATATCAGGATAACCAATCTTCCTGAAACATCTGACGTAAAGATAGAGATAAGGAATCTCAGGAGCATAAATGTGGGGAAACTCATATCCATATCAGGAATTATAAGGAAGAACACAGAGGTAATGCCAAGGCTTTACAATGCTGCCTTTGAGTGTGCCTACTGCGGTCATATCAACTATAAGATTCAGCATAAGGGAAAACTGGAAGAGCCAGATACCTGCAGCAATGAGGACTGTCCCAATGAAAAAAACAAGCCCAGGTTTGATCTTTTGCTCAGTGAATCGAGGTTTATAGACACACAGAAGATTGAAATTCAGGAGAACCCTGAAAATATTAATGGTGGTGCTCAGCCGCTCAGACTGACCGTGATTGTGGAGGACGACATTGCAGGAAAACTCTTTCCAGGGGACAGAGTATCCTTTGATGGCATTCTGAAGGCAGAGCAGAAGGTATATGGTGGAAATCTGCTCACAGAGTTCAGCACATTCCTGTACACAATTAATTTCAGGAAAACCCTGAAAGAACTTGAAGAGATAAATATAACTCCTTCGGAGGAGGAGGAAATTAAGGCACTTTCCAGGGATCCAAGGATCATTGAGAAACTTGCAAGTTCCATTGCCCCATCCATCTATGGGCTTGAAAACATTAAGAAAACGCTGGCCCTCCAGATGTTTGGCGGTGTGAGGAAAGTTATGAAGGATGGGACGACCATAAGGGGAGATATACACATACTCATGGTTGGTGATCCCGGTACAGCAAAATCCCAGCTTTTAAGATATATGTCTGAAATCTCTCCAAGGGGTGTTCTTGCTATCGGAAAAGGATCAAGTGCCGCTGGTCTCACTGCTGCGGCCGTGCGAGATGAGTTTGGGGAAGGAAGGTGGACACTGGAGGCAGGTGCACTGGTTCTTGCAGATAATGGTTTTGTGGCCATTGATGAAATGGATAAGATGGACGATAAGGACACGGCGGCAATGCACGAGGCCATGGAACAGCAGACAGTTACAATCTCCAAGGCCGGAATAATGGCAACTCTAAAGTCCAGATGTTCTGTGCTTGCTGCTGCAAACCCAAAAAACGGAAGATATGATGAGAGCGAGGACTTTATGTCGCAGGTTAATTTCCCTCCGCCTCTGGTATCAAGATTTGATGTCATATTCAGATTGATTGACAAGCCTGATAGAAAGCATGACGAGGAACTTGCAGAACATGTATTGAATGCACACAGGCTCGGTGAGATATACAGGAGTCAGGAAAACAGCAATATTGAGCTGCCCGATCTGCAGGATGAAACCGCCTATGAACCCCCCATTGGAAGGGAGCTTTTCAGAAAATATGTGGCATACGCAAAGAGCCATATATTTCCAAGAATGACGGAGGATGCCATGGAATACCTGAAGGAGGAGTATGTAAGAACAAGGGGAACAGGAGGCACCAACGGAAGATTCAGGGCCGTCCCCATAACTGCCAGGCAGCTTGAATCCACAATCAGGCTTGCTGAGGCTGCGGCAAAGGCAAGGCTTTCGGATGTTGTCACACTGGATGACGCCATTCTTGCCAAGAGCATTGTGGACAGTTATCTCAAGGATGTATCCAGTGACAGGGGCGGTGTGGATATAGATATGCTTGAGACAGGATTGAGTTCAGCAAAAAGATCTGATATTGAGAATATAATAGATATAATCAACGATCTGAAAGATATGAAGAAGGGCCTATCCCCACTGGAAACGGAAGTGGTGGAAGAGGCCGTTGCAAGAGGAATAAAGAGGGAGGATGCCATAAGGGCAATAAAGATGGGAAGGAATTCATCCATATTCTATTCGCCCCAGGATAAGCATATAGATAAGGTGTAGGAATGGAATCAAAGGTAAATATGAAGGTTGTTCACGTTAACGGGGAAATTCTTCTCAGTGCATCAGACAGCGACATAATAGGAAAGGATCTGAGGGAGAACGGATTGCACATAAATGTGAAAAGGGAGTTCTACGGTGACGTGAAAGTTTCAAGGAAAACGCTTGAAGAGGCAATGGAAATATGCACCATTGGAAATTTTGTTGGCGAATATACCATAAAAATAGGCATAGAAAAGGGGCTGATTGATCCATCCAATATCATAAGAATACAGGGCGTTCCCCATGCACAATATGCAAAGATGAGGTTTTAGAAATGGTAGAAAAGGAAAAAATGGTTCAGGAAGTTTTTAAAAATATCAGCAATAAGTACGATTTCTTTGATTCCTTAATGAGTTTTGGAATGGACAAGGGCTGGAGAAGGAAGGTTGTTGATCTCCTGAACCTTCAGGACGGATTGAATATTCTGGATGCAGGGGCAGGCTCGGGAAAGGTTTCAGAGGAGATGATATCAAGGGGAAAGAATCTGCATATTGAGGCTCTGGATATAACGAGGGAGATGTTCCCGGGAAATCTGAAGGGCGTCCATTTCAATCTTGCCTCTGCAGACAGCATGCCCTTTGAGAATAATATCTTTGACAGGGCGGTTTCCTGCTTCCTCACAAGAAATGTGCCCGATCTTGATAAGTACCTCTCTGAGGTTTTCAGGGTAACAAAGAAAGGGGCGATCTTCTGCAATATGGACATCTTTGATCCAGGCAATGGTTTTATTGCACCTGTGTTCAGGGTATATTTTTACAGGTTGGTGCCAGCCATACTGGACAGGGCAAGCGGAACAAGATCCTATTCTTACCTTGCCAGTTCTGTTAAAAATTTCGTTTCCCCTGAAACATTCCATAAAAAAATGATTGAGGCAGGCTTCAAGGATGTGAATATGTACAGGCTTGCAGGTGGCACAGTATATATACATAGAGGAATTAAAGAATAATATTTAGATAATATTCACTAATGTTTTAATATTATCATTACATTCTGTTTTCTATGTATAGTGAGCAGAATGTAGACATAATTCCAGAAAAATGGTATAATATTGTACCTGATCTTCCAGAACCACTTCCACCCCCAAGGGATCACGATCCTGAAAATTCATCCATTGATCTTTTAAACAGAATACTTCCAAAGGAGGTGCTGAGGCAGGAATTTACATCAAGCAGATATGAGCCCATTCCCCAGGAGGTTATAGAGCAATATATGCAGATTGGAAGGCCAACACCCCTTATAAGGGCGAAGAACCTTGAAAGGTTTTTAAAGTTCAATGGAAAGATATTTTTCAAATATGAAGGGGCAACCGTAACCGGTTCTCACAAAATAAATACGGCCCTTCCCCAGGCATATTATGCTGCCAATGAAGGAGTACAGGAAGTTGTAACTGAAACCGGTGCAGGCCAGTGGGGAACAGCCACTGCCCTTGCAGCCACCCTGAACGGAATAAAATCGACCGTTTTTATGGTAAAGGTCAGTTATGAGCAGAAGCCGCTGAGGAAAAAGATCATGAATCTGTATGGTGCCCAGGTATATGCAAGCCCAAGCAACATGACCGATTATGGAAAGAAAATCCTTGCAAAGGATCCGGAACATCCGGGAACACTTGGAATTGCCATAAGTGAGGCTGTGCAGTATTCCCTTGACCATGACATGAGATATTTGCTTGGGAGTGTGGAAAACTGTGTGATTACCCATCAGACAGTAATTGGACAGGAAACCGTAAAGCAGCTGGAAGCAATAGGTGAAAAGGCAGACACGCTAATAGGATGTGTTGGTGGTGGAAGCAACTTCTCCGGCTTCACATTCCCATTCATTAAAACTGATGTGGAAATGATCGCCACTGCTGCCTCAGAGGTGCCTAAATTCTCCAAGGGGAAGTACGCCTATGATATGATCGATACTGCCGGTATATTGCCCGAGCTTAAGATGTTCTCACTGGGCGCAGATTTTGTTCCAAAGTCCATATATGCAGGTGGATTGAGATACCACGGTGCTGCTCCTGCGCTCTCCCTTCTCATCAGGAAGGGCAGAATTAAAACTGATGAAGTGGGAGAATCACAGAGCCTTGAGGCATTTAAAATATTTTCAAGAACGCAGGGAATAGTCCCTGCCCCGGAATCATCCCATGCCATCGCAACTGCCATAAACTACTGCAGAAATCCAGAGAATCAGGGTAAAACCGTGGTCATAAATGTTAGCGGCCATGGCCTCCTTGATCTTTCTTTCGTAAGGGATTGAGATGAAACTGGCTTTATATTTGACCATGCCCTATCCGGATAGAGAAACATTCCAGTCCTTTCTGGACGATTTGCTCGGAATGAGATTCGATTATCTTGAAATCGGAATTCCAACGGAAAAACCATATTACGATGGGCCGGTTATAAGGAGGACCCACAGAAAGGCCATGGAGGGATTTTCATTCCAGTATCTGAAGGAAGTGGTCCATATTTCCAGAAGCAGGGGAAAGAAAAACTATGCCCTTGTTTATTACAACCACTTTCATGAAGATGTGGACGGATTTCTTGATAAAATAATGGATTCTGGGCTTGAGGGTGCCATTGTGCCTGATCTGCTTACAGATTATTACGACGAAAGGGAATACCTTTCAGAGGAGTTCAGGAAAAGGAATATTTCACTCATACCATTCTTTACATCATCCACACCAGACAAAGTCATCACAGAGATGCTTGGCCTCACAGATGGATGGATCTACCATGGATTGCAGCCATCCACAGGAATCAGGGTTCCCGTAAGCATTGATAAGATGGTTTCCAGAATAAAATCTCTGTGCGGTAACAGGGAGATAATTTTCGGTTTCGGCATTAACAGTGCAGAGACAATTTCTGAGCTCAAGAGATATGGAGCTGATGGTATAGCGGTTGGCTCAAGCCTTGTGCCATACATGGAAAGCAATGACCATGAGGGTTTTTCCAGAGAAGTAAGGATGCTTCAGGATGGTGTTTATGATTGAGCATATTCTGAATAGAATTGTGGAAGGAAAGGATATTGATGGAGATGATATGAAGGAGGCAGCCATATCCCTTTCTGAAGATCAGAGCGGGGATATACTCCGGGGTGTATTCCTCACAGCCCTTTACCTGAAGGGATACACATCCCAGGAGATAAGGGGATTTGCCGACGGCCTCATGTCATTTTCGTCCGTTACTCCCTATGTACACTGCACAGACATAGTGGGAACGGGCGGCGATAGAAAGGGCACAATCAATGTAAGTACGGCATCAGCCATTCTCTGCAGCTCCCTTGGTATAACCATAGGCAAGCATGGGAACAGAGGGGTCACGGGAAAATCTGGTGGTGCAGATTTCATGGAAATGGCCGGATACGTGTTTCCAAAGAATGATGGGGAGATAAGAAAACAACTGCAACAGAACAGATTTGCATTTCTCCTTGCACCACTGCACAATCCTGCCTTTAAAAATTTCGGAAATGTCAGGAAAAAACTGGGTCATCCCACCATATTCAACCTGATGGGGCCTCTCACAAACCCCCTCAGGCCAGAAACAAGAATCATTGGATGCACATCCAGGGATATACAGAGGATATTTGCAGGTGCAGTGGCATATCTCAACGCCAGAGGATTTATAATAACTGCTGAAGACGGAATGGATGAAATTTCCTATGCATCCAGATCCATAATGGTAAGTGTGGAGAACAGGGAAAGGGAAATTGTTATTGATCCTCAGACTGTGGTTGGAAGGAGGATAAAAGATGATGATACCACTGGCAGCAGTGTTGAGGAGATATTTATCAAAACCGTTTCCGGATTGAATGGAAAATCGGAGGATGCTGCTGATTTTATCAGCCTGAATGCAGCACCATCCATTCTTGCCAGCGGCATGGCCGATTCATTCCAGTCAGCCTTCAATCTTGCCAGAAAAACAATCTCATCGGGAAGGGCTATGGAACAGTTCAGCAAAATCACGGAAGGAAGGATTAGGGAGGTTCTCAATGCTGTTTAAGGTGTGCGGAATTACAAACATGGATGATGCCCTTCTATCCAGAGATCAGGGTGCAGATCTTATAGGAGTTGTTCTGTCAGAAAAATCCCCAAGAAAGGGAACTCCCCAGCTTATCAGAGATCTTGTGGATCAGGGATACGAAACGGTTGCAGTATATACATCCACGGAAGATGCTCTCAGGATGGGCGGAGCTGAAAAATATGCCCAGATTCATTACAGAGCAGAAATTGATGATATATTAAAAATAGGGATGGATGGAAGGAAAATAATTGGCGTTGTGGATATTGATTCAGAGGATTATGTCTCCTATTATAATAAAATAAGGAGGCACTGCCATATGGTTCTTCTGGAGAGCAGGAAGGGCATTTCAGCAAGAATGGAAGAAATATCCCCACTGCTTAGAGGTAAAACGGGAGTTGCCGGAAAAATAGGTGAAGGAAATATTGATGTTATCATGAAATACAACCCCTATCTTGTGGATCTTAGCAGTTCTCTGGAATCCTATCCAGGGAAAAAGGATCCGGAAAGGGTAAGAAGCTTTTTCAGGAGGATTAAAAATGAAATCCCTCATTGAATATATTCCTGAATTGATCAGGGAAAATAGGAGTTTTGCATACATATGCAAATTTGAGGACGGGGAGAGGAAACATGGTACGGAATATCTTTACACCGGTGAAAAAATAATAAGTTGCCAGGATTCAAAAATTCTCGACAGTTTAGAAAAGGATACTCCCATAGTTGTTTCTTTCCCCTGTGCATTTAAAATATTCCATATGGCCAGAAAATCATCCTATCCTTCCCTGATGGCACTCATACCGGAGAATGTTATGAAAAACAGCTTTGTAAGAGAACAGGATGTAAAATTGAGATCACAGGAAGCTGTTTTTCATGATGATGCAATGGAGAGGAAGATCGAACTTGCAAGGGAAAGGATAAGAAAGGGCGAAATTTTGCAGGTTGTCCTTTCAAGAAAGTTCGGGCCCTTAAGGATAGATCCCATTGAAAGGCTGGAATCATTCCTCAATTATGACCGTTCCATGTATGTTTTCTATTACAAATTTAATGATTTTGAGATTATGGGAAGCTCCCCTGAAAATACGGTAACACTCAATGGAAGGGAATTGATGATTGAACCAATCGCAGGAACAAGGCCAGTCTCTTCTGATCCTGAGGAAAACAGGAGAAGGGAAGAATCTCTTATAAATGATGAAAAGGAGCTGCTTGAACACAGAATGCTTGTGGATCTTGCAAGAAATGATCTTGGAAGGATTTCAGAGTATGGTACTGTTAAGGTCACAAGATCGATGGAAATCAGAAGATTCAGTTCGGTCATGCACATAGTGAGCAGGGTTCAGTCCACATTGAGGGATGGAGTTAAAAAATCTCAAATCTTAGATTCAGTATTCCCTGCCGGGACAGTTAGCGGTGCACCCAAGGAGAGGGCCATAAGAATAATAGGGGAATACGAGGATGACGACAGGGGACCATACGCAGGAGCCATTGGAGTCGCTGGCAAGGATTCAATGGATCTCGCTCTAACCATAAGATGCATTTACACAA
>JAGDXN010000046.1:29327-36776 GCA_023256455.1 Cuniculiplasma sp. | reverse complement strand
GCCGCATGTTGGAGCAGGCATTGTGAAGGATTCAGTACCAGAAAAGGAAGTAAATGAGATGTTCAGCAAATCGCTGTCAGCCACAGGAGGTGTTAAGAGTGAAGTCTCTTCTTATCAATAACCACGATTCCTTTGTTTACAACATTGTTCAGATCGCCGGGGCCCTGGGATATGATATGGATGTGGTTATGAATGAGGATCTGGAGCATCTTGATCCGGAAAAATATGAAAGGATCATCATATCTCCTGGTCCTGGAAATCCTGAAAATTACAGTGACAGGGGAAAGATACTGGAATTTTTAAAATCCTCCAAGGATTCCCATATTCTGGGTATTTGCTTTGGTCATCAGACCCTGGCCTATTACTTTGGCTCTTCCATAAAGGTCATGGACAGGCCACTTCACGGAGAAATAGACAGAATCATGCACATGGATTCTCCTCTCTATAAGGGCATCCCGGAAAGTTTCAGGGCTGTGCGTTATCATTCCCTCACAGTGATTCCATCGGAAAGGATTGTTGTGGACGCCCTTTCATCGAGGGATGGCTCCGTCATGGGCTTCCATACAAAGGATCTCCGTATATTTGGAATACAGTTCCATCCCGAAAGCTTTTACACCGAATATGGAAGGGAAATAATTAAAAATTTTATGGAGGTTCAGTGAATGGGCACAGTTGAGACCATTTATGCAAGGAATGCAAGCAGAAAAATATACACAGAAAGAATAAGAGAAAGGCCTGTAATATCCATGGCAAACAGGATTATAAGAAAAAGATCAACGGGAAAGAAATTCTTTATTCTGGAATTCAAAAGGCAATCCCCCTCAGGATTCAAATCAACCACCATAAATGATCCTGAATCCTTTAAGGAAAGAATAGCAATATATGGCGATGCCATCAGCGTACTGACAGAACCTGACTACTTTAAGGGTTCCATCGATGATGCCGTTCCTTTGCAGGATTTGGGAAAGCCCATCCTCATGAAGGATTTTATTGACAGGAAATCCATGATAGATATGGCATATATCTCAGGCTTTGATTCCTATCTTCTCATAGCAGATTTTCTGGGAAGGGAAAAACTGGATGAACTCTGCAAATATGGAATGGAGAAGGGCATGGAGCCTCTTGTGGAATTTCACCATATGGAATCCGCAGGGAAGATTCCTGATGATGATAGAATTATCATTGGATACAACAGAAGAAATTTGAAAACACTTACAATGGAGCCCGATGAGGAAAGGGCGCTTTCCATTTTGAAGGGAAGGAATAACCTTAAGGTTCTGGAGAGTGGAATGAACAGTTCAAATCTTAGGAGGAGCCTTGAGATGGACTTTGATGCCTATCTCATAGGCACATCAGTGCTGAATGATCAAAATTTTTTAAATGAAATTAAAGAAACAGGAGGTAATTACTATGATGAGTAAGATGTTAAATGTAAGGGAACTTTTCCCGGAGGGGCAGTTAAGATTCATTGCAGGGCCCTGTGCCGTGGAAAGTGAAGAGCAGATAGATGCAGCAGCTTCATTCCTTTCATCCAGAGGTGTGAAGATACTGAGGGGAGGTGCCTATAAACCCAGGACATCCCCTGAAAGTTTTCAGGGGCTGGCAGAAAAGGGCCTGAAAATACTTAGAAAGGCTGCAGACCAATACAATATGCTGGTTGTAACAGAGGTGATGGATGAGGAAAATCTCGATCTTGTTGGAGAATATACCGATATATTCCAGATAGGAAGCAGAAACTGCCAGAACTTCTCCCTTTTAAGGGCTGTGGGAAAACTGGATAAGCCAGTTTTAATAAAAAGAGGATTTGGAAACACGGTGGAGGAGTTCTACCAGGCATCAAGATATATTTCAAAGGAGGGAAACGACCAGATCATTATGGTTGAAAGGGGAATCAGGACCTTTGAGGATTCAACCAGATTTACACTGGACATATCAGCAGTTCCAGTATTGAAGGAGAAGGTAAAATATCCTGTGCTTGTGGATCCAAGCCATCCTGCCGGGAAGCGTGAATATGTACCATCGCTCACATATGCTGCGGTTGGTGCTGGAGCTGACGGAATAATGATTGAGGTACATCCTGAACCTGAAAGGGCCATGAGCGACGCAAGACAGCAGGTTGATTTTAGAACCTTCGAAAAAATATATGGGCAGGCCATGAAAATAAGGGAGGCCATGTCCTAAATCTGCTTGCTTTTCAAATAATCCTTAACTATTTTTTTCATTGCCCTTCTGAGTGTTTCAGAAAGGGAAGATGTGGATATGCCCATTATTTTGGCGATTTCAGTGAGGGATGCATCCCTCTCATTTTCAAAGTAGCCAAGGTCGTAACACATCTTCAAAACACTGAACTCCCTTTCAGACATTTCATTTTTCATCTCTTCCGGGCCTTCAATTATTTTTGGATTGAGGTTTCTTGATTCCAGATCCCTGATTAATTTCCTGAGGGAACCTCTGCTCTGTAAAAGTACACGAAAATGGACTCTCTTCCTGTCCACGGATCGGCTTGAAATAACGACTGCATCACTCAGGGCCATGGCCTTGCAGGCAGAACAGCTCTTTCCATATACCCAAACCTTATTCTGGCCCGCCTTGGCAACCTTGGAAGAGAGCCTTTTCAGTATTATAAGATCCTTCTCGTTGAAGGATTCCTTTTCAACACTGTGCAGTGTCTCTTCCGGCTCAATCTTCAGCCTCGATATGGATTTGACACCTTCCATGCTCATTATGGCCTCTGTAATTTTGCAGTCATCCCTCTCGACCTCTATGACAGCTTCAATGGGATATTCCATATTATCAAAAACTAATGACTAAATCGGATATAATACTTTCAAAGAAAATAATGGACAAAAAAGTCAATGGCAGAAAATCTTTCCAGTGATGGGAATGAAAATTGGAAACAGTTTTTATTGTTCGATGCATTATAAACTATGGAAAAAATTGAAAATCTTCCAGGAACGAAAATCGTTGCAACCTTCGGTCCTGCATGTAAAGATGAAAACACCCTTCTTGAAATGGTCAGAAATGGTGTTTCATGTTTCAGGTTAAATACGGCCCATAGCAAGCCAGAGGAACTGGAATATCTTGTATCCATAAGGGAGAAGTTCAGAAAAGATCATTCTCTCACAGTTTCCATAATGGTTGATCTTAAAGGTCCAGAACTCAGGGCCATTTTGAACGGGGATGTTCTTCAGATAGATGAGGGTAAGGAATATAAAATTGGAGAGGAAAAGGGAAGTGATATCAGGGTTGAGGTAAAGGGAATTCTGGCCATTGTTCAGGAAAACGACAGGATACTCTTCATGGATGGAAAGATTTCTACCATAGTCAGGAAAGTATCCGGTTCCACGTGCACGGTGGTTGCAGAAAACTCAGGCACATTGAGGAACAGGGCAAGGATGAATATTCCTGGCAGGTTTATCCCCCTGGGAATACTTCAGGAAAGGGACAAAATGTATCTGGATATGAGCATCCAGAACAGGATTGAGTTTGTCGCCCTGTCCTTCGTTCAGAGCAGGGATGAAATTGACAGTGTGCATGATATGATCATACAGAAAGGCGGGGATACAAAGATAGTGGCAAAGATCGAAACCCAGCAGGCAATGAAAAATCTCCATGATATCATACAGGCATCCGATTCCCTTATGGTGGCAAGGGGTGATCTTGGGGTTGAAATGCCTTTGCACGAAGTTACCATGAGCCAGAAAAAGATCATAAGGGATTCACACAGCTATGGTGTTTCCACTATCGTTGCCACACAGATGCTTGAAAGCATGGTTGAAAATGAGAGTGCTACAAGGGCTGAAATATCCGATGTCACCAATGCCATACTGGATGACGCCGATGCCCTGATGCTTTCAGAGGAAACTGCCATTGGGAAATTCCCCCTAGAGGCCGTAAAAACACTGAAGAACACAGCCCTATTTGTGGAGGCCAACTCTCCCGTATATCCGGAACCGGAGGACTTCTATGGAAGCAGAATCACCTATTCAATGGCAAGGGCTGCCAGAGTCATTTCGCAGGAATCCAGGGCCCACAGGATTGTTGCTGTGACGGGATCAGGAAACACTGCAAGAATGCTTTCTTCTGTGAGGCCAGGCTGTACAATAATTGGAGTTACGGGATCAACTGTGACAGCAGGTCAGATCAACATACTCAGGGATGTGAGGCCATACGTGCTTTCAAATTTTATGAAGGACACATCTCCGGAAGATATCCTGGATGAGCTGGTGTCGGCAAAAATTTTGAATAAAGGTGAGAGGGTGGTTCTCGTGTCCGGAAACCAGGGATACATGTTTTCTGGGACATCAAGAGTTTCCCTTCTCAACGTGGGGAAACAGGTTGCGAGAGGTTATCCAGGGGGAGATTCCTGTTCAGGAAAGGCTGGAAAGGGTGGAATTTTCATCGGCAATTTTTCTCAGATTTCTTCAGACAAAGAATGGATAGAAAAATATTCTGCCTTTGTCCTGTCGGGAAGAGTGGAAAGGTCCGTGTTGAATACTATTCGAAACAGGGGAAAAACATACATTTCAAATGCAATCATATTTGAAACACCTCCCGACGGGGCAGATCTTTACATAGATGCAGAGATCGGTTCTGTTTTTAGATAATATTTATTATTTAAATCATTCAAAGAATATCCATGTCTTCTTCACAAACAGAATACTTTTAAATATTATCCTAAATTACCTATAACTTATTCCGGTGATATAATGGAAAATGGAGATTTCGTAAAAATTACGTTCGAAATGCGCATAGGAGCAGATAAACAGCTTGTTGCAACTAACAACGAGGCACTTGCAAAGGAAAATAACATATATGATCCAGAGCAGAAGTATAATGAGGGTGTACTCATAGTAGGTTCAGAGGATATTTTTAAGGAGATAAATGAGAGTTTGCTCAAGGCAAACCCGGGCGATGAGAATGAAGTCGAGATAAAGGCAGAGAACGCCTATGGTATAAGAGACCCAAAGAATATTAGAGTACATACATACGCTGAGTTCCAGAGAAATAAGATAGATCCTGTCCCAGGCCAGGAAGTAAGAATTAACAACAGGAGGGGCAGAGTTCTTTCAGTGAGTCCAGGAAGAGTTGTTGTTGATTATAACCATCCATGGTCAGGAAAGGACGTATATTACAAATATAAAATAGTGGAAAAGATAGATTCCGTACAGGATAAGATAAAGGCCCTTATCGATCAGAACTTCACACCCGGTTCCGAGAAGTTTGATGTGTCTGAATCAGGAAAGGAAATAAATGTTAACGTTCCTGAGGAGTTCAGATTTAACATAGAGTGGTTTGACGCCAAGTACAGGGTTGTGGAAAGTACGAGAAAATATCTTAAGGAATACACATTGGCACTCGTAGAGAAGTACGAGCCAAAGGCCGAAGAGGTCCCCGCAGAAACACCAAAGGGCAATGAGGAAGTAAAGGAAGAAGGGGACAAAAAAGAAGCGGTAAATGAAGCCTGATTTTTCAAACGTTTCGATTGCACTTACAGAACCTGAAGTACAGGGAAATATAGGCGCAGTCGCAAGGTCGATGAAAAATACAAATTTTTCCAAACTTTATATTGTGGGCTGTTCTTTTATTGATGATGATGCCTATGCAAGGGCCAAGGAGGCATCTGATATTCTTGACAGAACCAAATTTTATAGATCAGTGAGAGAATTGAGAGAGGATTTTGATATCCTGGTGGGTACATCTTCCGTTACATCCATGAATCTGAAGGATTACAGAAGAATCCCTGTAAAACCTGATTTTTTCTGGAAGAACTACTATGATCCAAATATGAAAACATGTATTCTGATGGGAAGGGAGGGGGATGGCCTGAGAAATGAGGAACTGGAATATTGCGATTTTTTCATAACCATTCCAGGAAATGAAAACTATCCTGTTTACAACCTTTCCCACGCCACAACCCTTATCATGTATGAGGGGATGAAACTGGAGGAATTTGAATTCCCTGAGAAGGAAAGGGCCAGTGGCAATGAAATAGGTGTGCTTGTGGAAAGAATAGTGGAGATAAGCAGAAAGGTTAACTTCCCTGCGCATAAAATACCTTCAACAAGGGTAATGCTAAGAAGGCTCTTTTCAAGGGCATTTCTTTCCAGGTCTGAATTTCACAGGATAATGGGCATATTGAGGAAGATTGACCTTGCATCCATAGATATGAGGAATGTGAAGGATGTGGAAAAAAAGAAAAGGGAAATGGTTGAATCCATTTTAAAAGAGGATAAGTAAAAAACCTTATTAATCTCAGATTATTTATGTGTCAATTCTGATGGTCAAAATGTCAATTAAAACATCAAATAAAACAGATTTAAATCTAAGGGAGACTGTGGATCACCTTAACAAAGTATCCAGGGAAAACCAGACTCCTCTGTGGAGAGATATAGCCGAGAGGCTTGCAGGCTCAAGGAAAAATTATGCATCTATCAATATCGGAAAGATATCAAAGCTTGCCGAGGATGGGGACACGGTAATTGTACCAGGCAAGGTTCTTGGCGGCGGATATGTGGAAAAGAAGATCAGGGTTTCAGCCCTGTCCATAAGCGAAAAGGCACTTAAGAAAATGGCTGAAGCTGGAGGAGAATTTATACCTCTTGATGTAATGGCTGATAAGGAACCAAAGGGTACAAATCTTAAAATAATGAGGTAATTGGGATGAAGATTATTGACGCATCAAACTGTGTTTATGGAAGACTTTCAACTCTTGTTGCAAAGGATCTCCTGAATACTGAGGATAAGATTATTATTGTAAATGCTGCAAAAACTGTAGTTACGGGCTCGAGAAAATATGTGCTTGAAAGATTCCTTACAAGGAGGGATATCGGAAGCGTGAGAAAGGGTCCTTACTATCCAAGGGTTCCAAAGGCCATACTTAAAAGATCCATAGGTGATATGCTCCCAAAGAAAACGACAAGGGGGAAGGAGGCGCTGAGGAGATGCATCGTTTATGATGGTGTTCCATCAGAATTCAAGGATGCAGAGAAGGTAGTTCTCGAGAAGGCATTGAATAAAAAGGTGAGTGGATACGTGACGCTTGCAGATATTGCAAAAACAATGGGAAGAGAGGTGAAGCTGGTTGAGTGATAAATCACCACAGGTTGTTATAACAACAGGGAAGAGAAAGACTGCAACTGCAAGGGCCTATACCAAAAAGGGAACAGGGAGATTCATAATCAATGGAACACCTGTTGAACTTTTCCCCATAGCCCTTCTAAAAGATAAGCTCATGGAGCCTGTCAGTTTGCTTGGGGATAAGGCAAAGGAGATAGATGTTGAGATTGAGGTCAGGGGCGGTGGAATGACAGGCCAGGTGGATGCTGCAAGGACCGCCATGGCCAAGGGAATTGTCAAATTCCTCAATGATCAGACAGTTGAGGACATATACAGGCAGTATGACAGGACAATCATGGTTAATGATATAAGAAGAAAACTGCAAAAGAA
>JAGDXN010000046.1:23765-29317 GCA_023256455.1 Cuniculiplasma sp. | reverse complement strand
TTATCCTGTTGAATTCCACCCGGTTCAGATCTTGAGGCAGAAGATAACCGAGCCATTGCAGATTATTGGAGAGCGTGCAAACGAATTCAATATTGAGGTAAAGGTTAGCGGAGGTGGCCTTACCGGTCAGGCTGACGCATCCAGAACCGCAATAGCCAAGGGAATTGTTGAATTCCTGAAGGACGACAAAATTGAGGAGCTCTTCAGGCAGTACGACAGGACCCTCCTTGTGAATGACATAAGGAGAAAGATGCCCAAGAAACCTTCCGGAAGGGGTGCAAGGGCAAAGAGACAGAAGTCTTACAGGTGATCTGAACGATTATACCCATCAGATGTTTTAGCTGTGGAAAGGTAATCGCTTCTGATTACACCAAATTTGAAACGCAGATAAATGAAATAAGGTCAAGAAACAGGGAACCTACTCCAGAAGAAGTGTCCAAAATAATGGACGACCTTGGCCTTGACAGATACTGCTGCAGAAGGATGATTCTGTCTCACATTGAACTTATAGACGAAATAATGCCCTTCTCCTGAGGGAGAATTTTTTATGGGACCGTGGGGTAGCTTGGTATCCTACTAGCTTGGGGTGTTAGTGACTTGAGTTCAAATCTCAACGGTCCCATGCCATATATCATTTCAATACCTTCATTCCTGTGCTTTTAATTTATGTTAAATTAAGTACATTATCACGTATATGTGCCACAAGAGTATGTTAGCAGCTTTATGGGCTACGTGTTATGGTACCATCAATGGTAAAATATGTGTGATCAATATTTAGAACAACAATAACCTGGATGCGCCTGTCATAAAGTAGAGGTATGCCAGGAGGCAAATATATTAGTGTAAGATATAATCGGAATCATACTGAAGAGAAAATCTACATTTCTTTTTAGAGAAGGAGTTATTATCTTATTCAATAATTTACCCATTGAAGTAAATATCTTCAGTCCTTAGATTATTATCTCGATATGGTGGCAATCCTATTCATATTAGACTCATTGGGGGATTTTGTATTTGATTGTTCAGATTCAATATCATTTCTATTTTTATTGTTTTTTCGTTGGTAATGAGATTCGGTTTATCCATCTAAATGTGCTGTTACACTGAAATTTACGATTATGGAATTGAACAGAGTTCTATCGTTTTAATCATCTAAAGAATTGGTTGAGTTTTACAGACTTTTGCCTTTATACGGAAGATCTTTTTGGTCTGGATAAATACCTAAAATCATGGATAAGCATTTATTTCCACCCTTTCAACCCTCTTTTAAAAGGAATCATTTTGCAAGGAATATTTCCAATTACATCCATTTAAAAAATGAAGATGTTGAATTTAAAATTTCAATCAAGGTTAAGCAAAATGCTAAATTCAGATAGCATTACTATTATGAACGAAGTTGCCATAAAAAACGAGTTTATATTATTCTGGCCATTAAACACAAATTCAAGACCATTCAAACCAGCTAATACCACAAACACAAGCGCAATGGCAGAAAGATAAACTACCACTTTTTTGTTATCTGACAGGGTTGCAAAAAACAAAATTCCTATGGATAAAACTCCAAGAATAATACCTATGAGCATGTGCAGCATTAACGCCGGCATCCCCATAGAAAACATCATCATCATTCCAGAAGGGAATACCATCGGTGAAATATTCACATAAAGATTAACATAAATTCCAACAAGAAATTGAAACGCCAAAATTATAATCATAAATTCCACAAGCGTCCTAAGATTTTGTTTCATATGGTTATACATATGTAAATCAATACATTTTATTATTTAATATATTTCCCTGTCACAAAAACTATGGCATCATATAAATTAACAAAAAGCAATTATGGGAATAATTTAAATCTACGGGGTTTTTGAATCCAGACAAGAGGTAATGAGGTTTCACGTTTACATTTTTCACCTATATAATCTGTCTTTTCATTTTCAGAATATAATAAACTGTTAAATGTTTTACATTTATACTAAATCTTAAATAATAAATACTATTATACAAAAATGGAAAGTGTCAACCTTTCAAATTCTCAAGCCCGGGTTCAATCTCTGGTTAGCTGGAAAAGCTGGATTTATGTGATTGTTCCTGCAGCAGCCTTAATCATTGCTATTGCTATTAAGGGTATTTTCCTTGACTATACTCATGTTCTATTTGGTGGAATGTGGACGGGCATAGACCTTTATATGGGCCTTGTTCTTGGGCCCATTCTTGGAAAAGTTTCACCTCAGGCAAGAACAGAGATAATCAAGAGGCTTGTGCCCGTAATGCTTTTCCTTATGCCTTCAATTGCAACCGTTGCAATCACTGCAGGAATATACCTTGCAATGAGTGAGGGCATTTTCTCCCTGAGTTTGCCTGTAATCATAGCTGCGGGCATAATCGTTGCAATCCTCACAATACAGGGCTTTGGGGTCTTTCTACCAAACGAGGTCAGGATATTCCTGGAGTTGAATAAGGAAAAACCAGATATACAGAAAATGTCCAGGCTCGCAATGATGAATTTCCGCCTTTCAGGAGTGCAGGCAATATTCCAGATAGCCATAATATTCATAATGGCTAATATCGCCATGAACAATTATTATCTTCATTTCTAACTATTTTTTGATCTGGAACGAATTTATTTTATTATTTAACTGTTAGGCATATCTAATGATTAAATACTTAATTGTAATATCTACCTGATAATTATGACAGATCAGAATGAAAGGAGGCATTCCAGTGCAAAATATGAGTTTCTGGAAATGCTTCTTGAAAATATGATGAGTGTAAATTCCAGGATTGTGAAAGAAAATGGTCTTTCCTACTCTTCGTTCTTCATACTTAAATATTTAAACCTCCACGGAAGTCAAAATCTGACAGCTCTTTCAAAAATTATGGGGACAAGTAAACCCACTATCACATCACTCATTGACGGCCTTGTAAGGAAAGGGCTGGTTGAGAGGGTTTCATCCAGTGATGACAGAAGAATGTATTATGTTGTAATTTCAAATGAGGGGAAGGCTTTAATTAGAAAATCCAGAGAAATCCTCATGGAGATTGGTAGCAGTATGTTTGAGGGTGTAGATGAGGGTTGCATAAAAAGGATAATTGCCAATTTGGTAAAAATAAATGAGATAAACAATCTTATAAACAGGGAGGCTGGGGTATGATGGACGAACCATCCTTTGTGACAATGGAAAACTATGACAGAAAATATGCCTATAGCATTCTTGCCATTCTTTCTGCCCTTGTACTTATTGTAATGTATATTGAAGGCATGCTAACACCTTCCCTTCCATCCATAGCCCAGTCATTTGGTGTCAATGTATCCCAGGTGAGCCTTGTTTTGAGTGCCTATCTTGTAACTGGAGTGGCTCTCAGCCCCATTGTGGGAAAGATGGGTGACCTTATGGGTAAGAAAAAGATAATGACTGCAGTATTGATCATTTATGCAGTTTGTGTTAGCATAACCGGCTTTTCACCAAATTTCTATTTTATGGTCATAGCAAGGGCATTTCAGGGAATAGGAATAACCATACTTCCTCTGGGAATGAGTATAATGAGGGAACAGTTTCCAAGAGATATGATTCCAAAATCCCAGGCCCTTCTCAGCGCAATGTTTGGCGTTGGATTTGCCATAAGCCTTCCCCTTGGTGCCTTTATATCAAATGATTATGGGTGGAGAATGACATACCACACCTCCATTCCATTCATCATAATTCTCACAATAATATCCATTATCTACATAAAGGAATCAAGATTCAGGAGACCTGAGGTCAAGATTGATTTCACAGGTTCTGCCATTCTTGCAATATCCCTTGCAATGATTGTGATAGCGCTTTCCGAGGGTTCACTTTGGGGCTGGACATCCACATTATTTCTAAGTGTTATTTTGACAGGCTTCATTTTTCTCATACCCATGTATATTTATGAAAAGAGATATCTCAAAGGGGGAGGTGAACCTGTGTTTGATTTTCCCTTACTGAAGGAAAGGAATGTCATGGTCCCCAACTTTGTACTGGCTCTTTCAGGACTTGGGATGTTTCTTGCAATGCAGGCCCTTTCCTACAGATTCGAAACCCCCAAACCCTATGGCTTTGGTCTTGACATCATGGATACGGGTCTTTCGCTCGTCCCCTTTGCCCTTGGCCTTATATTCCTTGCTCCAATAACTGCAAGAGCATCCATACGTTTTGGTGTTAAGCCTGTGGCCGTAATTGGAAGTATTGTTACTGCCATAGGATTTCTCTTTGAATCTTCTGTTTCCACATTCTATGTGAGCCTTATTTACGAATTCTTGATTGGGGCAGGCCTGTCCATACTGAATGCATCGGTAATCAATCTTCTGATCCTTACTGTACCGTCTAAAAATATGGCTCTGGCAACATCTATGAACAGCACGTTCAGATCACTGGGAAGCACCCTTGGTGCGCCAATTGCCGGTGCTGTGCTTTCAGCCTTTACCGTATCGGTTGTCGTTTCAGGCAACCAGATATTTTCTTTCCCGGACAACACATCATATCACATTGTGTTCGTAATCTCTTCAGTTGTATTTCTCATAGCAGCTGTTGTTAACATGATGGGAAGAGAGGTTCTTGGCAAGAGAAAGTATGTGGGAACAGGAATTAAAAATTCCATTGAAACCCAGCCTCAACAAATTTAAAATTTTTAAAAGAGAAGTCCGTGGAACTTTCCATCATTTACCGAAAAAACGTTGAATTTCAGGTTATAGTTGGTTTTTAAAAAACCTCTCTTGATATGCATTTCTCCGTACTCGTCTATGGATTTGTTATTCTTTATTAGTTTTAGAAAATCATTGGCTTTTTCTCCCCTGGCGAATATGTATATCCTTATCCATGCCTCCCTGTATTTCTTTGCAATATCCTTCCCGTATCTGTCCAGTATCTTTGTTGCCTTTTCAATTATCTTATTAAGATTATTCTCGCTAACATCTCCACCATAGTTGAACTCTGCCATTATATAGGGCAGATTTTCCACATCAAAGGCAAGAGCACCAATTTTCTCACTTCCTTCAACAGGATAATCTGTTTTTAAGAACTCTATCTCCTTGGCCTTGAATATAAGCCAGTTGGAACATATCATTGAAAAAACAAGTTCATCTTCCTCTTCATTTCCGTTGAGGAATAGTTTGTCAAGGGTCTGAAGCATTTTATCGCTCATGCCATCATATAGTTGAACACCCTTCCCTGTTGGTATTTTTTCTCCCAATTTTTCTGAGAGTTCATTTATCAATATTCTATGGATTCTGTGTTTTTGTAATTCCACAATAACTCTTTCCCTCACAAATGTCTGGGTCTGAGGCACTTTTTCTTTGATATCTTCATGTTTCGCTTCTTCCTTCACATTTTCCTTTTCATTATGATTGTTTTCATATTTTTTAAGATTCTCAGACGGAATATTTTTCAGCATAAAGTCAATCAGTTCCTGTTTCTTGACCCTCTTTGGGACATTCTGCAACTTTTCCTTTTCACATATCTCAAGCAATTTGGATATTGTCAGGCTTTTCAAATATTCTTCATCGTTCACAATTTTTCATTGCAGAA
>JAGDXN010000046.1:13373-23755 GCA_023256455.1 Cuniculiplasma sp. | reverse complement strand
GCAGAATTGTTTATAAGTGTTATGATAAAGTCCGGTAATTTAAAATATAAAAATTTTAGTTTATCACATAATTTTTCATATTTCCTAATTTAAACATAAGTAGATATGATCTATTTATAATAATCAAGGCAATTTACCTCTGTGGAAAAGGAGAAATTTAACCAGAGCAAGATAACAGATCACATGGCAAATGAGAGAACCTATCTTGCATGGGTAAGGACGGGAATCGCAATTATTGCCCTCGGGTTCGTTGTAGCCAAATTTGGAATTATCATCAAGGAACTTGTTCCCGGGACCAATCAGACCTCCTATCACCTATCAACAGCTGTTGGAGTTTTCCTGGTTATTTCCGGGGGTTTCCTTCAAATAATGGCAATGCGTTCATTTATTATCAACAAAAAGAGTATTGAAAATGAAACTTTCCATCCCCGGTCAGCCGCAGAGATGCTTACAGGTATTTTAATAATTTTAATGGCAGGACTCATAGTTGCATATATGCTCCTGACGCTTTAAAAATGTAATATATATAGTATTCAAAGTGTCAAATTAAATTTAATATTTTTTCATATCTGAACAATTCTCAGAAAAGCCCTTAAATTAATAATTATTCTTGAGGTTTGGAAAAATAGAAAAAATTTCTTAATAACATACTATGACATATAGTATGGCAATTTAGAATAAATTTAAATAAGCAATTTCAGTCAAATCGTTTATGAATATAAAAGACAATAAAAAGATTGTAGTTGCAATAAGTGCAGCTGTCATCATGATACTCTCATCGATGATGGTTCTCGCTGCTCCTGCAATGTCTCAAAATTCGTCGGGAGGTATTTTTGCAAACCCTCAGACCGCAAGCAATTCCAATAACACATCCCTTTATCTTTCCCCGGGTCCAACTCCTGCATTTACGGACAATTTTAATCCGTTCAACATATGGAGCACACCGGCCGGAATAATGGGTTTCATATACGAGCCTCTGTTTCAGATTAACACTTATAATGGCACAGTTATTCCATGGCTTGCAACCTCATACAACTTCTCACATGGCGGAAGGAACCTTACGGTATACCTCAGGCATAATGTAACGTTCTCAAATGGAGAACAATTCAATGCGTCCAGCGTCGTTTTCACATTCCAGACTGAAAAGAAGGATTATGATGAATGGGGAACTGTAAAAAATATTACTGCGATTAACAATTATGAGGTTGAATTTAATTTCACACAGCCGCAGACACAGTATCTCTTTTACATAGGTTCAACAGTCATAATACCCAAGAATGTTTGGGAAGGCAAGTCAAATCCTGCAAATATACAGGTTACAGATCCAATAGGAACCGGTCCATACATGATACAGTCATTCAGCCCTCAAAAGATCGTTCTTGTAAAGAACCCCCATTACTGGCAGCCAGGAGAACCCAAGATCGATCATGTTGTATATGTTGATTATACAAGCAACAGTGCCCTTTCACTTGCCCTGGCAGAGGGAAAGGTAGAGTGGGCTTCCGTATTTGAACCAAATGTAACACAGTTGTTCACGGCAAACGATCCTGCACACAATCATTACTGGTATCCTCCTGGACAGCCTGTAACCCTTCTGTTAAACAACCTCATATATCCATTGAACATCAGTTACTTCAGACAGGCAATAAGCCTTGCAATTAACAGGACTGCCATAATGAACATAGGTGAATATGGTTATGAGAGGCCTGCAAATGCAGCCAATATTCTGGAACAGCAGATGTCTTATCTCAATGCAAGCAATGCCCAGATGGCCAATGAACTTGCCCAGTACAATCCACAGAAAGCCCTTCAAATTCTTGAAGCGCACGGATTTACGTTGAAATCCGGATCTCTATATGGTCCAAACGGCCAGAAGGTGCCAACACTCAATCTGATGTCAGTTGCCGGATATTCAGACTGGGATACTGACATAACCTTAATTGCCTCAGAGTTATCCCAGATAGGGATATCTGTAACGACCACAACACCAACCAACAGCGTCCTATCTGGAGATGTTACAGACGGGAACTATACCATGGCACTCTATGTGGATACAGGAATTGGTCCAAACCCATGGTATGATTACAGTGGAATACAGGGACCTGTGGTGCCCATAGGCCAAAACGCCTACATTAATCCGGAAAGATGGAATGCCAGCGCTCAGTTCGAAAAGTACTTTAATAACTTCCCATCAGCAATTACCAATTCCACACAGGAAGCTGATATAAACGGGATGGCATCCATAATGCTTCAGCAGATGCCCATAATTCCGGTAGTGTATTCAGCAGACTGGTATGAATATGTGAACACAACCATTGGAGGATGGCCAAATGCCGCCCACCCATACTGGATACCCATGCCATGGTACCCCGGACCAAGCGAAGTAGTGCTTCTACATCTTTACGTGAAGAGCAACGCGCCATCTAACAGTGGGCTAACAAACACTGACTATGATCTGATAGCAGCAGTAATCGTCGTCGCAATAGCAGCAGTGGCTGCTGTGGGATGGGTGAGATCTAAAAAGATGAAGCAAAAAGAATGAAGGTAGGTATGTTTGAAAATTCCAGTAAGATATATAATAAACAAAATCTTTCTTTTTATAGTTGTATTATTTGGTGCTATAACGCTTAATTTTGTACTCCCAAGGCTAATACCGGGAAACCCGGCGGAAACCATATATCAGGATGTGGTGAAAGCATCCGGAGGTGCTGTAAATCCCGTATATTTAAAGCAACTGGAGGCTGAATACGGTCTTTCCCATGCACCCCTGTATGTGCAATACCTTACGTACCTTTCTGACCTTTTTCATGGAAATCTTGGTGTTTCCATAACATATTATCCAGTACCTGTTTCAACCATACTTGCACAGGCTCTTCCATGGACGCTCTTTCTGGTCATAACATCCATATCAATTTCCTTCTTCATAGGCAACAGAATGGGGAGATATGGAGGAATAAACAGGAATACGTGGAAGGATTTGACAGTGGATATTTTCAGTATGTTCATGGCATCCTTCCCGGCATTTGTCATGGCTTTCATAATTCTGGACATATTTGCTGTGAACGGAAAACTCTTCCCACTGGGTGGAGCTTATAGTTCTTCAATAAATGCTGGGTTTACAATCCCATTCATTATAAGCGTAATATATCATGCATTTCTTCCAGTTTTAACTATCGTCCTGACCTCCCTTGGTGGATGGACTCTTGGAATGAGGAATAATATTATACCAAATCTCAACAGTGATTTCATTAACTATTCGGAAAATCTTGGAATGAAAAGTTACCAGATTAAAAGTATTGCATACAGGAACGCCATATTGCCCAATCTCACCGGATTTTCCATGTCCATAGGATTATCAATGAGCGGGGTTATCATAGAAGAGTCCATATTCTCATATCCAGGTGTTGGAATGTATATGATCACAGCCATAGACAACCTGGACTATCCACTGATGCAGGGTATATTCCTTATGGTTATAATTGCAGTTCTGGTAGGTAACTTTATTGTGGATCTTCTCTATGGCTTTTTGGATCCCAGAATAAGGCAGGAGAGTGGTTAAAATTCATAAATTAAATGAAATGGGTTCAATAAATCACGTGAGTGGCTTGGAAAAAATTGTTGGCATAATAAGAAAAACTAAATCAACCCTTGGAATTCTTTTCCAGAATGGAAAGTCTGCTACAGGTTTCATAATTCTTGTCTCAATAAGTATATTTGCCATAGCTGGATTATTCTTTGCTCCTTACAATCCTGATGCCTATATGTTCAGAAGGTCTCTGCCTCCAAATTCTGTGAATATTCTTGGCACCACCGGTTATGGTCAGGATGTTTTTTCCCAGCTCTTTGCAGGAGCAGCTCCCACACTGTTCATAGGCTTTTCTGTGGGCATCCTTGGAACACTCATATCTGTATTTGTGGGTGTTCTCTCAGGTTTTGCCTCTAAAAGGGTAAATGACCTGATAAATTCCATAGTAAACATATTTCTTGTGGTTCCAGGTGTACTTCTCATAATGCTGTTTGGAACCTATTTCCTTGGTCTGAAGGAGAATTTAGGATATGTACCAACCATATTGATTCTCATAATTACGGGCTGGGCCTTCGGTGCAAGAACATTCAGATCTGTAACCCTTTCAGTATCCAAAAGGGACTACATTCTGTCATCCGTATTGATAGGCGAATCAAAGGTGAGCATCATTTTCAGGCAAATCATTAAGGCCATAATGCCTGTAATAGTTTCAAATTTCTTTTTCACGGCAATGTATGGTGTTATGGGGCTTACCTTTGTAGAATATCTGGGAGTTGGGAATCTGAGCCAGGTAAACTGGGGAACAATGCTTTATTGGGCAATCAATGATGAAGCATATCTCACTGGCCAGTGGTGGTGGATACTTCCTCCAAGTCTTATGATATCCGCTCTAATGTTCTCCTTTATTCTGCTTAACTTCGGTCTTGATGAAATTGCAAACCCGTCTCTGAGAATATATAATAAGAAAAACAGGAAGGCGAAAAATGTCACAGATACTCAGAACTGAATCAATCAGCAAGGAATTTATGGTGAGGAAAGGTCTTGTTACTGGAAACACCATAAAAGCGCTCAACGATGTAAACATATATCTGGAGGAAAGGGAGATCCTGGCTCTGGTAGGTGCAAGCGGCAGTGGAAAGAGCACACTTGCAAGAATACTGGTATTCCTTTACCGGCCAACCTCAGGCAAAATATTCTTCCAGGATCAGGATGTGACAAAGTATAAGGGAAGAAAACTTAAAAAATACAGATCAGATGTTCAGATGGTCTTTCAGGATCCCTATGCTTCTCTAGATCCATACCACACCGTTGACTGGCATATCAGAAGGCCGCTTATCCTTTCCCATTATAAGGGTAACGTAGAAGAACGGATAGATGAATTGCTTGAAATGGTAAGGCTAAATCCTCCATCCTATTACAGGGAAAAGTTTCCCCACCAGATATCGGGTGGTCAGAGGCAGAGAGTATATCTTGCAAGAGCGCTTGCACTGGAGCCAAAGGTTTTGATAGCTGATGAACCGGTCTCCATGCTTGACGTATCCCTCAGAATAGAAGTCCTTGATCTATTGAGCTCCATAAGGGAAAAATTGGGCGTCAGCATCATTTATATAACCCATGATCTGAACACTGTAAGCGTCATATCTGACAGAATATACGTTCTTCACGATGGAAAGGTGGTGGAAAGTGGAAGGACTCAGGATGTAATAGCAAATCCCTCAGATTCCTATACAAGGGCACTGATAGAGGCAGCTCCAGATCCATATAAGAGGCTATAAGGTGTTTAAATGTCTGGAAATCCAGTAATGAAGATTAGAAATTTAGAAGTTGGTTATTACTCCGAGAATGGATTCAATATAATTATACACGATCTGAACCTGGACGTGAATGAGGGGAGAATTCTCGGGGTTGCAGGCGAATCAGGATCGGGTAAGAGCACCCTTGCCCAGGCAATATACAGGTCATTGAAGTATCCTGGAGAAATAAGAAGTGGTGAAATAATTTTCAGAGGAAAGGATCTTTTGAAGATGGAGACCCAGGAGTTAAGAAAAATGAGGGCCATCGATATATCCTTCGTCCCGCAGGCTGCAATGAATGCTCTCAATCCGGTAAAGAAGATACTGTACCAGTTTTATGATGTTCTTATTGCACATGGGAAGGATCCTGAGGAAAATATGGAAAGAATAAGGGAATCGGTAAGAATGGTAAGGCTTGACGAATCCATACTTTACAATTTTCCTCATGAACTTAGCGGAGGAATGAAACAGAGGACTGTAATTGCAATGTCTCTCCTTTTGTCGCCTAAACTGGTTATTCTTGATGAACCCACTACGGGCCTGGATGTGCTTGTAGAACATGATATTCTTAAGGATATCAGGGAAATCCAGAGGAAGACAAACATTACCATGATATTCATAACACACGATCTTTCCATACTTTACGAGATGTCAGACGATATTGCAATGCTCTATGCCGGAGAGATTGTGGAAAAAGGTTCACACTCACAATTCCTGAAAAATCCAATGCATCCATACACATATCTGTTGACAAAGAGTATTCCAAGGATCGGTGTAAAAAGGGAAAACATAGTCAAACTGAAAGGCAACCCAACAAATTATGATCCATCAAACAGGGGTTGCCAGTTCATAACCAGATGCCCTTACTCTGAATCTTTCTGTTCAGAATCCCATCCCGATCTTATAGAATCTGATGAGGATGATCATCTCTATAGATGCATGAATTTTCCTGCATGGAGGAAAAAAGCGACTATTTAAAAATAAACTTATTAAACTAATAATTATATACTGTATTTATGGAAGAGGATATATTTGAAGGATTATCAAAATTTGGTCTATCTTCCTATGAGATCAAAATATATGAAAGTTTAATCTTAAATGGACCCATGGCATCTACGGAAATCGTTAAGAGCACAGGGGTTCCCCAGCCAAGGGTATATGATCTTTTTACATCTCTTCTTAAAAAAGGCTTTATAGAACAGAGTCTTGGGAAAAAGACCATTTACAAGGCCGTTCCCATTTCCACCATCATGAAAAGGCAGAGGGAATGGCTTGAATCCTATTCCACCAATCTTGAGAGGTATGTCCAGAAAAGAAAAATATATTCTAGTAATTATAAATCATTTCTTTCAGTTGTGGAAAAGGATGAAAAGATCACAGAAAAAATAATCAATATGATAAATGAAGCAGAAACAGAGCTCATACTTTCTGTGAAATATGAGAGACTCAATTCAGTTATGCCCGATCTCACAAATGCTGCTAAAAGGGGAATAACAATTCTACTGCTTGTTTATGTGGCGAGCCAGAAGGAGATTAAATCAATTAATCTTGAAGGCAATGTTCTTATAAGATATTCAGGCTCAAAGGGAAACGAGATGACAATGTGTGACAGAAAATCATGCCTTGTTACAGTTCTGGGCGATGAGGGCAGCAAGGATTATGGAATTTATCTGGAAGAGGATGACCTGATTCATGTTATGTCATATTATTTCAACCAGTCCCTGTGGCATGAGGCAAAAGTCCTGAAGAATTTTGATCCCTCAAGAAAATGGGAATTTTCCAATATATGGGTGGCATGCGATGCCATTGACTGTTTCATGAAGGATGGGTACAGGATCGAGGCATATGTTGAAGGCTATTTCCACGAGGATAGAAGGCACATAAAGGGTATGGTGGAAAGAACTGAAAGAATACCCTTTGTGAGAAATAGCATTTACATTAAGGATGAAGATGAGAGGATCTATTCGGTTGGCGGTAAAACGGCCTCACTGGAAGATATAAAGATGACAAAAATATCAATAAGGGCAATAAGGCAAGATGCAAAAGAAAAATAGGTATTATATGCTATTAACAGTAGTAAATTAAGTCCAATTAATTATAAATAATGTCTTCCCTATGGCAAATAATGTTTCCAGAAGGATTCAAGTTTGGTTTTTCAGAGGCGGGTTTCCAGTTTGAGATGGGTCTTTCCCAGATAGATGCCAACTCTGACTGGTTCATATGGTCACATGATAAGAGAAATATGGAAAAGCACTACGTTTCTGGAGATTTGCCTGAAAACGGACCCGCATACTGGGACTTATACGAGCAGGATCATAATTATGCTCAGTTTATGGGGATGAATGCAGCAAGAATAGGTATTGAATGGTCCAGAATTTTCCCTGAGTCCACTGAAGATGTTAAGGTCAATGTGGCCAGAAATGGGGACGAGATAATTTCCATAAATGTGAGCAAGAATGATATGGAATTGCTTGACAGGATTGCAAATAAGGACGCTGTGGAACATTACATGAAGATCTTTGAAGATCTAAAAAGGAGAAATTTCTATTTAGTAATAAATCTGTACCACTGGACAATACCGAAATGGCTAAACGATCCATCGGTAAATGCAGGAAAGGATAGGGAATGGGCAATAGGTGGTTGTTTCGATGACAGGATAACCATAGAATTTTCAAAGTATGCTGCATACATTGCCTACAAATTCGACAAAGTTGCCGACAGATGGTCTACAATGAATGAACCCAACATGGTTTTTCAGGGCTGCAGCAGGGATTTTTCAAAGGCAGGCTTTTCCAGAAGAAAGAGAAACTTTGCACAGGCCCATGCAAGGGCCTACGATGCAATCAAGCAGTACTCAAAGAAGGATGTTGGAATAATTTACGCAAACGGAGATTTTCAGCCTCTTGATGGTAAGGATATGGATCTTAAGAATCTTGTTGAATTTCATATGAGATATTCCTTTTTTGATGCCATAATTAAGGGTGATCTGAAATGGTACAATGAGGATATTGAGGGGGATAACAGATTCCAAAAGGACCGGGACTTGAGGGATGATATGAAGGACCATCTTGACTGGATCGGTGTCAATTATTACAGCAGAGATGTTGTGGAAAGGACAGAGGAATATCCGTACTGGAAGATTGTTATGGGCCTGGGCCATGCAACGGGAGAAGGTGTAAAATCAAAGGATGGAAGATCCACAAGTGACACTGGCTGGGAAATATATCCCGAAGGCATATACAATGTCATAATGTCTTATCATCAGAGGTACAGAATGCCAATGATGGTCACAGAAAATGGAATGGCAGATGCCATAGACCAGTACAGGCCAAAATATGTTGTTTCCCATCTATATAACGTGGAGAGGGCTATCAAGGATGGTGCCAATCTGCAGGGATATTTCCACTGGGCCCTCACTGACAATTATGAATGGGGAAACGGTTTCTCAAAGAAATTTGGTCTTATTGGTGTTGATCTCAAAACAAAGAAGAGGCAGCTCAGGCCAAGTGCCCTTGTGATGAAACACATAATAGAGAACAGGGGCGTTCCAGAGGATATGCAGTGGATTGTAAATATGAAAATATAACTTCATCAGTTTTCAAAATCCTATTTTTTAAAGCAATCCTATATGCACTCTTTTAAAATCCAGGGGTGTAATGGTTTATATTTTAGGTTATTATGTGAAAAGAGGTTTCTTAAAAAATGATTTCATATGATAATGTGATTCATTTCAGTCAAATTCTTAAAATATACACTATTGAATTTTTTTCAGTTATTAAGGGAGTTTTTATGATTTTTTCTTTAGGATTATATACTCATTTGCCTTTTGTGTATTATGGCATACTCAACGGGAGAGGGAATTGTTCTCAGGGTTGCAGAGGCAAACGCTACTGACCCCGGGATGTCAAGAGTCAGGCTTGATGAAGAATCGAGGATAGCCCTGGGTGTTGAAATCGGAGACGTCGTTGAGATTGAAAAGAACCCCAAGAAAACCGTTGGAAGGGTTTTCAGGGCAAGACCCGAGGATGAAAACAAGCAGATAGTGAGAATTGACAGTGTGATGAGGAACAACTGTGGCTGTTCCATAGGGGACAAGGTCAGGGTTAGAAAGGTAAAGGTTGAGGTTGCAAGCAGAGTTGTGCTTGCTCCCATAATAAGAAAGGAGCAGAAGCTTAAGTTTGGTGAGGGTATAGATGACTTTGTCCAGAAAACGCTTTTGAGAAGGCCCATGATTGAACAGGACAATATCAGCGTTCCCGGGCTTACACTGGCAGGGCATTCTGGTCTTCTCTTTAAGGTTGTAAAGACTGTTCCTTCCAAGGTTCCTGTGGAAATTGGAGAGACCACAAGGATAGAGATTAAGGAAGATGCAGCCTCTGAACTTCTTGAGGACGTATCAAGGATAAGTTATGAAGATATAGGAGGCCTCAGTGATCAGCTCAGCAAGGTGAGAGAGATAATAGAGTTGCCTCTGAAGCACCCTGAACTTTTCGAGAGGCTTGGCATAAGGCCACCAAAGGGTGTTCTCCTCTATGGGCCTCCAGGTACAGGAAAAACCCTTATTGCAAGGGCAGTGGCCAATGAGTCAGGCGCGAACTTCTTCCCCATAAACGGCCCTGAAATTATGAGCAAATATTATGGTCAGAGTGAGCAGAAACTCAGGGAAATATTTACAAATGCTGAAGACAAGGAGCCCTCCATAATATTCATAGATGAAATAGATTCAATCGCACCCAAGAGAGAGGAGGTGCAGGGAGAGGTTGAAAGGAGGGTTGTGGCACAGCTCTTAACACTCATGGATGGGCTGAAGGAAAGGGGCCACGTCATTGTCATTGGGGCAACCAACAGAATAGATGCTGTTGATCCTGCACTGAGAAGGCCGGGAAGGTTTGACAGGGAGATAAATATAGGTGTTCCTGACAAGAAGGGAAGGAAGGAGATTCTTTCCATACACACCAGAGCCATGCCATTCAGCATGGAGGAGGAGGAAAGGGCAAAATTCATAGATGAGATTGCAGACCTGACCTATGGATTTGTGGGTGCCGATCTTGCAGCTCTTGCAA
>JAGDXN010000046.1:3938-13186 GCA_023256455.1 Cuniculiplasma sp. | reverse complement strand
CTCTTCTGGCAAAGGCCGTTGCCAATGAAAGCAATGCCAATTTCATTTCAGTAAAGGGTCCTGAAGTCCTGAGCAAATGGGTTGGAGAGAGCGAAAAGGCCGTGAGGGAAATATTCAAGAAAGCAAAGCAGGTTGCTCCATCCATAGTATTCCTGGATGAGATCGATTCCATTGCACCAAGAAGGGGAGGAAACAGTGATTCTGGAGTTACAGAGAGAATTGTAAATCAGCTTCTCACATCAATGGATGGTGTTGAGGTTCTCCAGGGTGTGGTTGTGATAGGTGCGACAAACAGGCCTGATATACTGGATACTGCCCTGATAAGAGCGGGAAGGTTTGACAAGATGATATATATCCCGCCACCTGACAGGGATGCCAGGCTCCAGATCCTCAAGGTGCACACAAAGAACATGCCCCTTTCTCCAGAAGTAAATCTGGAAAAAATAGCGGACCTTACGGACGGGTATGTGGGCGCTGACCTTGAAAATGATGGCATACCGCTCGGATCCGGATGCAAACAGTGTAACACAGGCAAACTTCCTTGATGCAATGAAAACCATAAAGCCATCGGTGGACGATGAAGTTATAAGATTCTATGAGAATCTATCCAAAAATATGGGAAAAAGCGTCAGGGAAAAGAGAAAACAGGTAGAGGAAACGGGCCTCTACAATTAAATTTTTATTCTAATTAACACTAATAGCCATTATGAAGGTAGTGGGTACACAAATCGGAACAAGTGACGGGACGATAGTTGGAACAATAGATGATTTTGTCTTCGATGAGAGAACGGGAAGAATAAGCAGCATACTTGCCATACCCAGAGACACACGATTCCCGGCCTTAAAAAAAGACGAAAACGGAAGATATATAATTCCATTCGATCTCATCGTGACGGGAAAGGATTATCTTGTTCTTGATGTCACGAGATTAAAAATGTTAAGATAGGTGGGTTTCCTTCTGGGGAACATATCTGAGTATTCCCACCACACCGCCGAAGGCCTTTTTGAGAAGTTTGCCCTCGTCGCTTTCCTCTCCTATCATTTCCACAGTTGCGCCTGAATCCTCTGCAAGTTTGTAAAGATTTTTCACAAAGTCATCCTCGTGATCAAGTTCCATTGCTGATCCGCAGGCTGGACATGTATTGTCTTCAGGCCTCTGGTTGAACACCTCTTCATGGCCGCAGTTTGAACACTTGTAATAATATTTTGTTCTCCTTATGCCGTCAGATATGAGCAATATATCCACTGCCTTCATTTCCAGTGCCCTGTGAACCTCCTCTTCACCATATACTGCAAGACCCTCGTCACCCTTTCTTACTTCCCTCATGAATCGGTTCACAAGATCCTTTTCCCTTGCGATTGCAAGGTCTTTCATTGATTCTGCTGCCTTCTCCACAAGTTCACGCAGTCCGGATTCATCTGTATATCCAACATCATAAAGATCTATGACCTTTTTGGTGATTTCGTTGAACATATACCCGTTCTCGAAGAAATAGTTCTTTGTTGAACCGGGTCCGCCTATGAATATACCCTTGATATCTTTGATTATGGGCATGAATGTATTATTCACGATCTCTCCAATCTTTTTGAAATATTCATTTGCGGCTATTTCAATTAAACGCTCATACCTTCGTGATGACTGTCCACCCTGATGATGCTTGCTGGGAACGAGTGACTGCTCGTTGGTTACAGTTACAATGTTTGTTCCATTGAGAAAACCTATGGTAGCCTCCTTTCTGTCTATTACGATCAATCCGTAAATATCCTTTGCCTTGAGCTGCACCATTAAGGGCTCGGTATAGAACTGGGAATCGCATTTGTATATGAAGGTCTGGATAGGTTCTGGAGGTTCGATAATTTCGCTGAACATCTCTGTCTGATCCCCTCGCTTCTGTACGTGTCCAACAAAAAATACCAGACCTGTTTCAGGTGGAGATTTGTAATATTTCAATTTTGACATTATGGATTCAATGGCTGAAAGTACATTCTTTCGTGTTGATTTTGATTTAATATTGGCAGATGTTGAGTACTCTTCCCTCAGATATTGCACAACATCCCAGATCTGTTTATCGGGAGGAATATAAAGAGATATCAGCTCAGTACCCCGTCCCTTAAGGTTTGAAAGCTCCTCCATGGCTTTCTTAAATTCATATCTCCTGAGCTGTTTCTCGTCGCTTGTCATAGTTTAGAAAATTTATAATACTATATAACTTTGATGAATCGATTTCATGAAGCAGTTTATATTGTCCCTTGGAGGCTCAATGGTTAATCCGGAAGAAATTGACACAGAATTTATCGATTCCTTTGTGGAAATTTTGGATAAACTCAATCCTGAACGTTTGGGCATTGTGGTTGGTGGAGGAATGACGGCAAGAAAGTATGTGAATTCCTTAAAAAAATACACAAATAACAATTTTTTTCTGGACGAACTTGGCATAAGGGCCACAAGGATGAACGCATCGATCCTTCTGGGAGCCATGGGTTCGAAGCAGGAAAAGATACCTGAAAATATAGTTGATGCCCTTGAAATCTTAAACAGGGCAAATTTGGTTGTTATGGGTGGAACAGTTCCTGGCCATACAACAGACACAGTTTCCATGCTTCTGGCAGAATCCTCTGGAATAAAGGATGTAATCAATATCACTTCAGTGGACGGTGTATACAGTGATGATCCCAGAAAAAACAAGGATGCTGAGAGATATTCAAAACTTACATATGACGAGGCTTTCAACATCTCCCTGAAAAGTTACAGCGGTGCAGGAAGCAACCAGTTTCTGGATTCAGTTTCACTTCTCATTGGAAAACGGGCCGCACTGAATATTCATGTCATATCTGGAAAAAATTTGGAAAATATTGAAAAATGTCTCAGTGGAAAAAAATATGAGGGGACCCTCATATCCCAGATTTAACCTATTATTTTGTCTGCAAAGGTTTTTTCAGGATCTACCACTGTGAAGCCAGCCTCTGTTGCAATTACCTGTTCTGATGGTGTGATGTCAAGGTAGTTGGGTACGTTTCTGTTAATCCTTGCTGTAAATGGCTCTATTGCACTGTTCTGGTAGAATATTCCTGTTGGAATCCTGTCTCCCCATTCCTGTGCCTTGAGCATTGCCTGTGTGAATTTGGCGTCTGCCTCTGAAATGTTTTCCTTTGAAACCACGGGATTCCAGTCTTTGTCATCTTCCAGTTTGTATACTCTTTCCTTGTACCATTCCATTGTATTCACATTGTTATAAGTAGGACAGGGCTGGAGTATATCTATGACTGCAGATCCGGGGTGGTTTATGGCCTTCTTTATGATTTCCTTCAATTGTTTCATATCAAAGGAGAAGCCTCTTGCAACAAAGCTGTATCCTGCTGAGAGTGCCAGCGATATGGGATTCAACCTTGTGAATATATTTGGCTTTGAGAGGCTCTTTGTCTGCTCCCCTATGGGCATTGTGGGTGCTGCCTGTCCCTTGGTAAGACCATACACTTCATTATCATATATCATAATGGTAATGCCTGAGTTTCTTCTTCCCTCGGCAACAAGATGGCCTGCTCCTATACCCATCAGATCACCGTCTCCACCTGTAACAAGAACCTTAAGCTTTGGGTTTGCAAGCTTAACGCCTGTGGCATAAGGAACAGCCCTTCCGTGAAGGGTATGCATTCCTGCCACGTTTATGTAATGGGGCGTTTTTCCGGAACATCCTATCCCGGATACCATCACAACACCCAATGGGTCAAGGTTCAATTCGCTCATTGCTGATGTTATGGATGTGACAATTCCGAAATCGCCGCATCCGGGGCACCAGTCAACCGTCAGATCTGTTTTAAAATTATGCGCCATGTTTCAACACCTTTTCAATCTTATTTCCCTTATTCTTAATTATCTCTCTTGCACTTTCCAGAATTTCGTCCTCAGTCATGTGTCTGCCGTTGTATTTCAGTATTCTGTTTTCAATATTGATTCCAGTATTTGCCATAACTACAGATGCTGCCTGACCGACGAAATTGCTCTCAACATCAATTATTATTTTTGCCTTTGAAAGGACTTCCTTTACAAACTTTGTGGGGAATGGTATGAACATTCTCAGATAGAGAAGGTTTGCATTGATTCCCTCTTCCTTCAGGTCATCAATAACATCCAGTATGGGTCCTTTCTGGCTTCCCCATGTCACGAATGTTATTTCGGCCTTGGGATCTCCATAGAGTATGGCCTTGTCATCCGCAGGTATTTCAAGATCAGCCGTTTCCAGTTTCTTGAATCTCTTTTCCATCATCCTGTCTCTGACTTCGCTGTCTTCTGTCACGTGCCCAAGCTCATCGTGTTCATCTCCAGTCATCCAGAATATATCCTTTCCGAAGGCACCCAGGTTTGAAATTCCATTGGGCGTATCAAGATTATATCTTTTGAAGTTCAATCCATGGGCTTCAAATTTTTGGGCCATTACGGGAACCTTTTTTGAATCGATCAGTGATATGAAGTCAGTGGTGTTGGCAAGATTCTTGTCGATGAGATGGAGGACAGGCATCTGGTATCTCTGGGCATAGTTGAGTGCCCTCATTGAATCATAAATGCATTCTTCCACATCTCCTGATGAGATCACTATTCTTGGGAATTCTCCGTGACCAGTATTCATTGCGAACAGAAGGTCTGACTGGCCATTTCTTGTAGGTAATCCTGTGGAAGGTCCTCCTCTCTGATACAGGGTTATTACAAGAGGTATTTCATCAATTCCTGCAAATCCTATGGCCTCAGCCATCAGTGAAAATCCAGGCCCACTTGTAGCAGTTGCAGCCCTTGTTCCTGTTACTGCTGCTCCGCTCGCCATGGTTGCAGCTGAAATTTCATCTTCTGTCTGAACAACAACCACACCTGAATCCTTTAGCTTTTTTGCTTCAGAATCGATCCACTTTATGTAGTTATGTTCTTCCATTATGGTACTTTCATCGCTGGCAGGGGTTATGGGGTAGTATGTCTGGAGCCTGAGCCCACCCATTACCTTACCTATGGCGGCACCATCGTTGCCTGTGATCATGAATCTCTTGGAATGCTCTATATAGGGCAGTGTTTCACCAAGAAGGCCATTGTTTCTGCAGTACGAGTAGGCTGCGTCCACAACTCTTACATTTTCCTCTATGATCTTATCTTTTCCGGCAAAAACCAACCTGATACTCTCTTCCATGTATTTCCTGTCAACACCAGCAATTGCCAGTGTAAGAGCTGCACCAAGGGTGTTAAAGTATCTGCTTGGGACACCCTCCTTTATTGCATCCTGTACCACATTGGTGAAAGGAATCGAAAGGGGAATTGCTCCCTTTGATTTCATCCACTGTACAGCACCGGCCACAGTGTTTGGGAACTTGCCTTCATCAAGGGTATCTTTGATTTTCTTTGCGGTATCTCTCATGATCATTCTGGCCTGAGAAAGATCGGCCTTTTCTATGCTGCTATCATATATGATTCTTGTTCCCTTGCCAACATCTTCAAGATGTTCAAAAATACTGTCGGGGTCGAGGGCAACAAGGAAATCAACTGGATATTTAAGGGACCTTGGTCTTTCAGATTTTATTCTGACGTGGGTATAACTGTGCCTGCCCTTAATGTTTGAGTGGTATTCCCTAACACCAAAAACATAATAACCTGACTGTGCAAAGGCCCTGCTTATCATATTGGAAGAGGTATCTATACCTCCACCTTGAGGGCCACCAACTGTAATGTTGATGTCTATTTTTTTCATTGGAATAGGTATTGATTCGTTATTAAAATAGTTTTCAAAGTTTAAAAACACTGAATTTTATTGAATTTTTAAGCTATGACACTTTTTGTTTAATTCCATGATACATGTTAGCAAATCTATCCTATCTTCTTATTTCATTTTTTTCTATAATTATATAACAAAATTAGGTATTGATATCACTCTAAGACCATTTTGACGGTAACATAGCTTGTTGAAAATAGAACAAAGGTAGGGAAAAACTTGCATAAAAAAATAATTTAAATATAAATAAAATGACAGTTATAAAGAATTTAAAATTTTTTGCCTCTTTCAATCTCCAGTGCAAGTTTCTTTCCGAGATCGTTAATGAGGTTTATGGCATTCTGATCTTTTAATTTCCCATCCTCATCAAACTTCTGGTTGGCAAAGGTTATAAAAACTTCGGGTTTGTTGACAACTCTTGCGTCAAGATATGTAAGTACCTGGCGCAAATGATATTGGGCCCTTGAACCTCCCAGCATACTTATGGATGCACTCATTATGGCACCGCTTTTTCCCACAAAGGGATTTTTGTCCACCGGTCTGGACATAAAATCCAGAGTGTTTTTGAGAAATCCCGGGATCGAGAAATCATACTCCGGGGTTGATATTATGAAACCATCAGATTCCTTAATTTTTTCTCTCAATATATGGACACTTTCAGGTTGATTGTTATCAAGATCCTGATTATACATTGGAATGTTTGATATATCCTCTATTTCAACTTCAAAAAGTTCGCTGTTTACTCTTTTAAACTCTTTTAGAAGCATCATATTATACGATCCCTTCCTCAGACTTCCACCAAAACCAACAATTTTGTACTTGGTCATAGAAATCATAATATTTCCAAACTATACAAACATGCATCAATTTTTTTCAAAATAGACAAAAGGGGATATTGCCAAAAAATATTCTTATGGGAGATTAATTAAATTATAAATGTTAATTTATCCACTCAGATTGTTATTCCCCCATCAACCACAACAACCGATCCAGTCATGAAAGAACTGTCATCAGATAGGAGGAATCGGACCACCTTGGCGACCTCCTCAGGCTTTCCAAATCTTTTCATCGGTGTCATTTCTATCATCTGTTCATACATCTTTTGGTTATTTTTAAGCTGGTCGGTCATATTTGTTTCAATAAAACCGGGTGCAACGGCATTTACTCTGATTCCTGGAGCGAGGTTCATTGCCAGCGATTTTGTCATATTGGACAATGCAGCCTTACTTGCACTGTAGGTTATGGCTGTTGGAAGAGGTTTAATAGAGGATGCTGAACTCACGTTTACTATTGAGGCGTTCTCTTCAAGCAAATCCATAAGATTCTTTATAATTAACAGTGGGGCTTTCAAATTCACATTTATAACCCTGTCAACAACCTCCTCACTGATTCTCTTTATGGTGTCAGCAGATTCTGCACCGGCATTATTCACTATGCCTTTCAACTTAATTTTCAATTCATGTATTTCGCCTGTTAATTTATGAATTCCATCATAGGATGAAAGATCAGCCTTGACCAAAATAACATCAGAACCATATTTCTTACAATCTTCAGCTATTTTGCCGCATTTCTCCTCTCCCCTGTTGTAATGTAGAATCAAATCATATCCGGATTTTGATAGTTCACTGGCAATTGCCCCTCCGATCCCACCTGAAGATCCAGTTACAAGCACATATCCCTTACCCATGGGTATCTTCATGGAGTTTATGTACTTATAATTTAACATGCATATATTTGTAGTCGCAGCACGAAATCAAACAAAACGTAATACTGATTAAGCAAAATTTATAAAATTAAAATGCTTTTAAACTTTTTTTGGTAAATTCTATGTTTTAGGTTATTTCTATTTTCTACATAAATCTGAAAAAATTTCCCCAGTACTTGAAAATTCTCTATCACTATTGCATAATTTCAAACTTTTTAAGATATGGAATGTTTTAGTTCTTTTCTCCCATTCTTGTCCTTTATCTGAATAACATTTCTGTATTTTAATCAGAGACATACATGGCAATGAGTATTCATGAAAATTATATAAAAATAGAAATTTTAAAATGTTACTCTATCTTATTTTCCCACAGTCTCCTTACCTTAAGGTCAGGGTTTGTCATAAAATTGTATGTATTGAACCAGGCATAAATCCACACCACATTTAGCGTAAGGACAATGCCGCCAAAGAGCCATATGAGTCCCGGCTCATTGGTCAGTGCCATTATTTTCAGTGTTGATACAGCAAACAGTCCAAGAGGGAATCCATAGGCCCATACACTCATACTTCCTCTGGTGGGATGTGTTATGAGAATTATGGATACGACCATAAAGTTCCAGACTTCGAATCCCCATAAAATCAGGGAAATCATGCCTGCTGTTGACAGGGAAAGGCTGAAGAAACCGATGCGGTCAAATCCAGCGATGGTGAGAATATTTATGACAATAAGGCTTGAAATTCCCACCGGAAGCATTGTGGTTGCAAGTGTTTCGTGATTTTTATGTGTTACATGGCCAGCAAGGGCCAGAGAACCTATGAATATGTAGAGGAAGAAAAATATGCCAAAGCCAAACAATGTGAGAAAATAGATGGAATGAGCTATGCTGCCACCGTAGAATGGAGCCAGATAAGAGCCAAGGAATACGCTGGTACCTATGGCAAGAGGCGGAATCACTATGGCGTAGTTAATCTCCTTTGTGTCGATCTCCTTGGTATATAATCTGTAGCCGAGCAACACACCCAATAACAAAGCAAGGAAATAATCAATCACATAGTTTGCAAGGGAAAAACCTGCAGACAGGTCTGACAGGCCAAAATAGTTTATGAGCTGGGAATTTCCAACAAAACCTATGATTGGAATCAATGCAATAAAACTCAATCTTGAAAGGTTTTCCCAGTGTCCATGTATGCTGTCTCTGACAAGTATTCCTCTCGTAGCCCATAGAATAAATATGGCCACAAAAAAAATCAGGCCAAGAAACATGAATATCTCTCCAAGCACATTATATGGTTCATAACCGGTCTGGCCATAGCTAAGTATATACACTTCAGCAAGGGCAAGGGTGGCTATGGAAATTCCGAACCATTCAGATCCAAAGGTTGATAGAAATTTTCGATCCATTTAAACCACACATCCTTAATTACTTGCCATCCCTGCCAGTGGCCATCATTTTCAGAATTTCCGTGGCAGATGTAATAGCCCTGTTTCCCCTGATAAATCTTGTAACTGCCATGGCGTCCTCCATTTCACCGGTGTTCCCGCCGAATTTAAAGAATTGAGTCAGATAGGCGCGGGTACATTCTACATCACTCAGGGAAGAACTTACGCTAAATGCAATCAGATAAATGTATTTTCTTTCAATTGCGAAAGAGGAGAATAGGGAATTCTGCTCCCTGATATGTTCATTGAAAAGATCAAAGGAAATCCTGGAAAGTATCTTCAGGTTTTCAGGAACATTTTCCACATTAGAGTTTTTAGCCATATTTTCCAGTATCTTTTCTGTTTCAGCATTTTT
>JAGDXN010000046.1:641-3928 GCA_023256455.1 Cuniculiplasma sp. | reverse complement strand
GCTCCAGCGGAAAAGCCTGGAACAATTGGTTCTATAACTGAAATGGTACTCAATGTATTTGCCATGAGGGCCATTTTTGTTGCCCTGATGGCATCAAGTATTTCCAGATTATTGGCTCCGAATTTCTTTGCCAGCCTGTAGTGCATAATGGCAGAATCGTTTTGGCCATTACCCAGTGATACTGAAAGAGCAATCAGGGGAACTATTTTCTTTGGAAGATTTTTTCTTCCAAGGTACAGAGTCAAATTTTCCTGAAATTGCTCCTCGGCGCTTTCAGAATTCAAAATTCCAAGCATTTCCACCAGCTCGGGCGTTTCACCCAAAGTTGATCTTGCAAACTCATCCAATTCATTCAATTTTTTGTCCATAGGAGCAAAGGGACAATTATAACTTAACAATTTTACACAAGTTTTGTGTCATGCCATATTAAAATAATCTTTCAGGCTTGAGGTAATATTTCATCCAGCACAACTTCAAAATCAACATCATATATGCCAAATTTGGGCAAGGATTTTCTGGCATATTCTCTGATTTCAGAGCAGTCATCACCAATTATTTCCATCGTAAATCTTCTCTGCCCTGTTGTGACTATTGTTCTCTTTATTCTCCTTTCCCCTCTACTGAAATTCAATATGCTGTCTATTTTATCTTCCGGCACATTAAAGGAAATTACGGCTCTGCAAGAACTGCCAATCTTTGGAAAATCTATATCTGCCCTGCACCCTCTGATAATTCCTCTTCTTTTTAGCAGTACAACTCTGTCCCTGATTGTCCATAGATTCCTGTTAATTTTTTTTGACAGCTCTTCATAGCTCAGGCAACAGTTATTCTCAAGGAGGTCTATGATTTCCCGGTCTAGAGAATCAATTACAAATCTCCCTGTTTCATTATCTTCACTTTTTTTCATTGTACCGGAACACCTTTTTCTAAATATATAACAAGCACGCTTAAAAAATTTTTATTTTTCCCTTTGGTCGGTAATTCAAATCCTTTCTCCATATGGCTATGGAATATAATTTATCCATAGGGTAAAATGGATTAATTTCAAATTAAGCAAAATTTGGGTGAAACAAAATTATACGGGTTACACATCCAATCCATATGATAAGAATATTAATTGTTGGTGGTGGAACAGGAGGCCTGAGCACTGCTAACCATCTCGCAATGAATTTAAGGAAAGAAATTAAGGAAAATTCAGTAAAAATTATTCTGTTAAACAAAGAAAAAAGGCATTATTATCAGCCAGGCTTTCTGGAAATTCCATTCAACCTGATGAGGGAAAATGAGACATACAGGGACCTGAGCAGGCTATCGGTCAACGGAATTGAATTGATCAGCGAGAACGCAATAAAAATAGACCTGGATGGGAAGTTTGTTCAGACAGAAAATCAGAAAATATCCTTCGATTACATTGTAATAGCAACTGGGGTGGATTATGATTATGAAAGAATCCCTGGACTGAAGGATGGTACGGAGAACTTTTATGATCTTGAAAATTCCATAAAATTAAAACAAAAATTGAATTCCTTTAAGGGAGGCACAGTTTTTGTGGGAGTGTCAAGTCTTCCCTATAAATGTGCTCCTGCACCACTGGAAACTGTATTTTTGCTTAATGATTTATTCAGAAAGAAACACATAAGAGATCGTGTCAAGATAATATACAGTTATCCAATTGGAGGTGTTTTCCCAAACAAGGGTGTTTCAGATTTTGCAATGAAGCTTTTTGAGCAGAAGGGCATAGAGAGCAGAATAAATTCAGTGATGAAATCTGTGGATCCATCAAAGAAAGAGATTACTTTTGAAAATGGTGACAGGATTTCATATGACCTAGCCATAACTGTGCCACCCCATGTGGGTGCAAAGGTAATAAGGGATTCGGCCATAGGAAATGTGGACGGATGGATTAATGTTGACAAATTCACCCTGGAAATATCAGGAAAGGAGAATGCCTTTGCCATAGGGGATGCAACTGCCCTTCAGGTATCAAAGGCCGGGTCTGTTGCAGACGCCCAGGCTATTGTTGTTGCTGAAAGAATAGGACAGAAAATAAGAGGGATGGAACCTGAAGCCCTTTATGATGGGACAGGTGGAGCAATTTTCCTGACAGGAATGGGGAAAGCTTCAATGCTTTCGTCAAACTATGAGCGTCCACCTTCCCTTAAACCTGAGAGTTATTCCTTTTACTGGTTAAAGTTGATTTATAACCAGGTTTACTGGAATATGACTGCAAAACCCTATCTGAGCGAGGTGATGGAATGAGTGATCAAATGGAAGATTTAATGAAAATGCTTTCAAAACCTGAAAACATGAAAAAAATAGAGGAACTGCTGGGCATTGTCCCCGATCTTTCTCAGGGTGTAAACTTACTCAGGCAGTTAAGAGATAATGGAATGCTTGATTCCATTCTTGGTATTTTATATATAATTGCAAGCATGAAGGATATACTCACAGATGATATGATAAATGGTGCCGGATATATGTTGAATTCCTCAATGGAGTTGCTTTCAGCAATGAAAGAGGCTGAAATGGATAAAAAACTCAAAGACATAGCAGGCGGAATTTCATCTGGAAAGTACACCGAGGAGAATGAGGTTACGGGAACATTTGGACTCATGAGGCAGTTAAAGGATCCTGAGGTGCAGAAAGGAATAACAATTTTAATGAATATTCTTAGAACGGTGGGCAAATCATGATTGATTCCATCCGATTTAAATTTCTTCAGGCAAAATAATTTTTAATGTTTTTGCATTATACAAAAATTTAAACTAATATTTGATCTGAATTTTGTTTAAATGTTGCAATGACCAGTTTCTCTGATCTTGGAGGATAATATCTAAATCTTCTTTGTTTTATGGTAGAATTAGAATTATTTGCTTTATTATTTGCTTTACATTTTCAGGTAAGTCTTTGTTAAGCGTGTAATATATCCACTGTGCAGATTTTCTTTCAGTAACGAGTCCGGAAATTCTAAGTCGGGCAAGATGTTGAGAAATGTTGGATTGTGTTGAATGAAGGATCTGATTTATCTCGCATACGCACAGTTCGTGAACCTTCAAGAGAGAAAGTATTTGCAGGCGAGTTTTGTCTCCCAAAATCCTGAATAAATTTGCAAAATCTTTATAATCTGTTAATTGAAAATTAGATGGCATATTAGTCAATGTTCTTATAGGTAATATCTGTTCTTGTGCCCTTATTTGCATAGGGAACATCCGGAAAACTGAAATTTATAATTTGAGCATGGTAGTGCTCTTCTGGTACTGCTAATTGGCCTTGGCCTCGGCATTACG
>JAGDXN010000046.1:0-631 GCA_023256455.1 Cuniculiplasma sp. | reverse complement strand
TTCAAGCCATCTTTCCTGCTCCTGTTTAAGTTCAGTAATCGATTGGGATAGTTCCTGTCCTTTTAAGTTATTCAAGTTATTTTCCAGGGCTGTAATTTTGGGATCGAAAAAGTCTGGGTCTTCCCTTACTTCAACGGTTGTGCCGTCTGACATTCTCTGAATTATGTACCATACCCCTTCTCTGTTCAGTACATCCTGAGTACCGAATCTCACTCTTCCGCCGGTTAAATATTCACCAACATCGCCAAGGCAGGGGCTATTCCTTGAAAGAAATCTTAAATCAGTTCTGTCAACTATGCCACCCTGGAACAATATTTTTAAACCAACTGACATTGCATAGGCCCCTCTAAAAAGACCATCACATGGATGCCCATGGAATTTCACCAAATCCTTAACAGTTATGATTTTACTTCTCCCGGCATATCTACCATGACTCGACTCTGTATCCAGTAATCTGAATATAGGCATATTTTTTGAACTTTTTGCACTATCAGGCCAATACCATTCTTCGCTTTCGGTCATTTTATCACTCTGATGCTGCCTTAAAATGTAATTACTGTAAAGTTCTCTCTAGTTTACCTTGAAAATGCATCCCTTGCAAACTCGAGATTTATTCCGCCAATCTTGAATT